>NZ_JBBDQW010000006.1:0-199189 GCF_040905785.1 Tistlia sp. | reverse complement strand
ACAGAAGCGCGGAGCCCCAAGGATGCTTTCTTGCTTGCACCCGATTACAGAAGCTCGTCGAGGGGCGTGACGGCACCGGCAATTCGTCGAAACGCGTGAGGGCAGCCGCACCCGCCGCGGCGGCCTGGAGGGTCACGGCCGGGCCCGTTCCCACAAGAAAACGTGACCCCCTCCGGCTGGGGCGCGGTGATAATTTCCGGCTCCGACGCACCCCTCGGCCGTCGACCGGTTCCTCGACCGGGGCGGCGCCACCGCTCGGTCAGGAGTCATCGTCATGCGCCTTCGCTTCCCCGGAACCCCACGGTCCCGGCGGGTCCGCGCCGGCCTGCTGGCGATCGCCCTGCTGACGGCCGGGTTGCCGGCGGGCGGGGTCGCGGCGGAGCAGGCGGTGCAGCTGGAAAGCGCCTACTCCTTTACCGAGACGCTGGACCGGCTGCGCTCGACGCTGGAGTCCAAGGGCCTCACGATCTTCGCGACCCTCGACCATCGCGCCGGCGCGCTCGCGGCCGGTCTCGAGATGCCGCCGACCACCGTCCTGGTCTATGGCAATCCCAAGGGCGGCACGCCGCTGATGCTGGCGGCGCCGAACTTCGCCCTCGAGCTGCCGCTGCGCGTGCTGGTCCGAGAGAGCGAGGACGGCACGACCTACGTCGTCTTCAATCCGGCCGAGTCGCTCGAGGGCCGGCACGGCCTGCCCGCGGGCATGGCCGAGCGGCTCGCCGGGCCCGAGAAGCTGATCGCCGAGGCGGTCGGGGCGGCCGGCGACTGAAGGGGTCCGAGGCCTACCGGTTCCGCCCCGCCTGCATCCGGTCCGCCACCTTCACCGCCTCCTCGGCGCTCCTGACCAGCGCGCGGGCCTTGTTGCGGCATTCCTGGTGCTCGGACTCCGGGTCGCTGTCGGCGACGACGCCGGCGCCGGCCTGGATGTGCATGACCTCATCCTTGACCAGGGCGGTGCGCAGGGCCAGGCAGGTGTCCATGGCGCCGCCGGCGCCGAAGTAGCCGACCGCGCCGCCGTAGGGGCCGCGGCGGTCGGGCTCCAGCTCCTCGATGATCTCCATGGCCCGGACCTTGGGCGCGCCGGAGACGGTGCCGGCGGGAAAGCCGGCGGCCAGCGCGTCGATGGCGTCGTAGCGACCCGCGTCGAGGGTGCCCTCGACGTTGGAGGAGATGTGCATGACGTGGCTGTAGCGCTCGATGACGAAGCGCTCGGTGACCTCGACCGAGCCGATCTGGGAAACCCGGCCGACGTCGTTGCGGCCGAGGTCGAGCAGCATCAGGTGCTCGGCGCGCTCCTTGGGGTCGGCCAGCAGCTCCTCGGCGAGCGCCCGGTCGGCCTCGGGCGTGGCGCCGCGCGGGCGGGTGCCGGCGAGCGGCCGGATGGTCACGCGGCCGTCGCGCAGGCGCACCAGCACCTCGGGCGAGGAGCCGACCAGCGAGAAGCCGTCGAGGTCGAGGTAGAACAGGAAGGGCGAGGGGTTGAGCCGGCGCAGCGCGCGGTAGAGCGCGAAGGGCGGCAGCTTGAAGGGCACCGAGAAGCGCTGCGACAGCACGACCTGGAAGACGTCGCCGGCGTAGACGTACTCCTTGGCCCGCTCGACCATCGCCTTGTAGGCCTCGGGCGTCATGTTCGATGCCGGCTCGGGCAGGCTCTCGACCGCGTCGTGCCAGCCGCGGCGGTAGGGCAGGGCGCGCTCGAAGTCCTGGGCGACCTCGCCGAGGCGCTCCAGGGCGCGGTCGTAGGCGGCGGTGGCGCCGACCTCGGGCTGGGGGTGGACCGGCGTGAAGACGGTGATCAGGTCCTCGACCCGGTCGAAGACGCAGGTCACGGTCGGCCGCACGAAGATCGAGTCGGGCACGTCGAGCGGGTCGGCGTTGCCGTCGGGCAGGCGCTCCATGTGGCGCACCATGTCGTAGCCCAGGTAGCCGATCAGGCTGGCCGCCATGGGCGGCGCGCCGGGCGGCAGCGGCAGGTCGTTGGCGCGCACCAGGCGGCGCAGCTCCTCGAGCGGCGGGCCGTCCATCGGCTCGAAGGCGTCGGCGGCGTAGCGGGCGCGCCGGTTGATCTCGCAGCGCCCGCCCTTGGCCCGCCAGATCAGGTCCGGCTTCATGGTGATGAAGGAGTAGCGGCCGATCGTCGAGCCGCCCTCGACCGATTCGAACAGGAAGGAATAGGGCCGCCCCTCGGCCAGCTTCAGGTAGGCCGAGACCGGGGTCTCCAGGTCGGCGATCAGGCGGGTCGAGACGACCTGCGGCGTCCCGGCCCGGTAGGCGGCCTCGAAGGCGGCGAAGTCGGGGGTCACCTCCATGAGGCGGCCTCCGGGGCCGCCAGGCCCCTCGGCAGGCCCCCCGACAGGCCCCTTGACAAGCACGGGGCGAAGCCACCCTTGGGAAAGCTGCCGGCTTCGCTTCGTCCCGAGCCTGTCGAGGGGCGTGGGAGAAGAACGCCGGCCGGAACCGAAGCACCCGCCATGGCTAGAAGCCGACCAGGGTCCGGTCGATGCGCTCCTGGTAGAGGCGCACGCCGTGCTGCTGCTCGAGGGCGCGCAGGTAGAGGTTGAAGAGATCGCCGCGCAGGCGCTGGCTCAGCTCCTCGC
The DNA here is from genome assembly GCF_040905785.1 of Tistlia sp. Classification (NCBI taxonomy): domain Bacteria; kingdom Pseudomonadati; phylum Pseudomonadota; class Alphaproteobacteria; order Rhodospirillales; family Rhodovibrionaceae; genus Tistlia; species Tistlia sp. The sequence goes on along the minus strand of NZ_JBBDQW010000006.1, from coordinate 196,592 downwards.
GGATCTCCGCCAGCTCCGCGGGCGCCGTGGCCGGGTCGGGCGTCTCGACCTCGCGCAGCACCGCCAGCAGCGGCCCGTTGGGGCCCTCGGCGGTGACGCTGGCGCCCGGCTCCAGCTCGAAGAGCGCCTGGACCAGCGCCTGGGACGGCTGGGAGGCGTCGCGGCGCACCGGCTCGCCCTCGGTGACCGTCAGGCCCTCGTCGGCCGCGAGCCCGGCCAGGGTCAGGCCCTCGTTCAGCCTCCGCTGCAGCGCGTCGGCACGCTCCCAGGCCGCGGCCTGCTTCTGCTCCTGCTGCCAGCGCTCGGCGACCCGGTCGCGCACCTCCTCGAAGGGCCTGGGCGCGGCCGGGGTCTCGCCCTCGGCGCGGACCAGGAAGTAGCCGCCCTCTTCGGTCTCCAGGACCAGCGACTGCTCGCCGACCGGCGTCTCGAAGGCCTGGCGCAGGAAGCGGTCGGGCTGCGGCAGCGGCGTCACGCCGCTGCCGTCGGGCGCGTTGCCCTGGTTGTCGATCGCCGGCACCTCGCGGAACTCGACCGCCAGCTTCTGCGCCGCCTCCTCGAGCGTCGCGCCCGCCGCCAGCTCGTCGTCGAGCTGGTTGACGATGGAGATCAGGGCGTCGACCGCGAGGCCGCGCTTCAGGGCGTTCTCGATCTCGGGGCGGATCGCCTCGAAGCTCGGGTGCTCGCCGGCCTGGATGTCCTCGACCAGCACCAGGTGCCAGCCGAAGCTGCTCTCGACCGGCGCCACGACGCCCGGCGCCTCGGCGGCGAAGGCGGCCTCGCGCAGGTCCGCCGGCAGGGCGCCGCGCGGCAGGGTCCCGAGCGGCACCGGGGCGCCGCCGGTGGTCTCGCGCACCACCGCCTCGTAGTCCTCGCCCTCCTGGACGCGGTCGTAGGCGGCCTCGGCCGCCTCGGCGTCGTCGTAGACGGCCTGGGAGATCGTGCGGCGCTCCGGCTCGACGTAGGCGTCCAGGTTGTCCTCGTACTCCTCGCGCAGCCGCGCCTCCTCGACCGAGACCTCGTCGTAGAGGTCCTCTGGCTGCAGCCAGAGGTAGGACAGGCTGCGGTAGGTCGGCGCCATGAAGGCCTGGCTGTTGGCTTCGTAGTAGGCGCGCAGCTCCGCTTCGCCGGGCAGGGGCGTCTCGGGCTGCGCCGAGACCGCCAGCTCGACCCAGTCGGCGCGGCGCTGCTCGGCCTGGCGGCGGTAGAGGGTCTCGACCAGCAGCGCCGGCGGCTCGATCGCCGCGCCCAGGGCCATGCTGAGCTGCTCCTGCAGCAGCTGCTCGCGCAGCTCGGCGACGTAGCCGGCCTCGGTCAGGCGGGCCTGCATCAGGGTCTGCTCGAAGCGGCCGCGGCTGAAGGTGCCGGTCGAGTCGCGGAAGGCCTCGTTGGCGTAGATCGCCTGGCGCACCTGCTCGTCGGTGACCAGCAGGCCGCGCGCCTGGGCCTCGGCCGTGATCAGCTTGTCGGTGACCAGGCGCTGCAGGACCTGCTGGGGCAGGCCGAGCGCCTGCGCCATCTCCAGGTCGACTTGGCTGCCCATGCGGCGGGACAGCAGGCTCATGGTCTCGGAGAGCTCGCGCCGGAAGACCTGCTCCTCGATCCGCTCGTCGCCGACTTCCGCCACGACCGGCGCGTCCCCGCCCTGCTGCAGCATGTCGCCGACGCCCCAGAAGGCGAAGCTGATGATCAGCAGCCCGAACAGCACGAAGAGGAAGACCTTGGTGAAGGCGCCGCGCAGCTTGTCCATTGAACCTGTCCGTGGGGTGCGGGTGGGCGTCCCGGGGCGCGCTGTGCCGGCCGGGGCGCGAAGGCGGCGCATCTTAGGTGCCGGGCAGGGGCACGGCAACCGCCGCAGCCGGGGCTCGGCCCGGACGGCGGCGCGGGCCGGGACGCACTGGTTCCCGCGGCCAGCGCCATGCTATTCAAGGCCGGCGCCACCCAAAGAACAGAACAAGGAGCAAGCGCATGCGCCGCCCGCTGATCGCCGGCAACTGGAAGATGAACGGCCGGCTCGCCGACGGCCGCCTGCTGGCCGAGGAGATCGCCCAGCGCGTGCACCGCGCCACCGAGACCGGGGTGCCGCCGCTGCCGGCCTGCGACTTGCTCGTCTGCCCGCCCTTCACCCTGCTCGAGGCGGTGCACCGCGCGCTCGCCGGCAGCGGCGTGCTGCTCGGCGGCCAGGACTGCCACCCCGAGGCCTGCGGCGCACACACCGGCGACGTCTCGGCGGCGATGCTCGCCGACCTCGGCTGCTCCTACGTGATCGTCGGCCATTCCGAGCGGCGCCAGAACCACGGCGAGGACGACGCCCTGGTCCGCGCCAAGGCCGCCGCGGCCATCGCCGAGGACCTGGTGCCGATCGTCTGCGTCGGCGAGACCGAGGCCGAGCGCGACGAGGGCCGGGCGCTGGCGGTGGTGACCGGCCAAGTCGCCGGCAGCCTGCCGGAGCTTTTCGAGCCGCCGCGCCTGGTGCTGGCCTACGAGCCGGTCTGGGCGATCGGCACCGGCAAGACGGCGACGCCGGAAGACGCCGCCGAGGTCCACCGCGCGATCCGCGGCGCGCTCGCCGAGCGCTACGGCGCAGAGGCCGCCGGCGCGGTGCGCATCCTCTACGGCGGCTCGGTCAAGCCCGAGAACGCCGCCGCACTCCTGGGCGACGCCGACGTCGACGGCGCCCTGGTCGGCGGCGCCAGCCTCAAGGCCGACGACTTCTGGCGGATCGCCGAGGCGGTTGGCTAGGCCCCCGCCACCTCGGCGATCGGCTTCCGTTGCCCTCTAGCGATCGTCGCGCCTGGCTCTTGCGAATCCGAGGCCGGCGACGCCGATCGTCAGCAGCGCCAAGGTCCAGGGTTCGGGAACGGTGGTGGGATCGGGATTCGGATCCGACAGTTCCGCGGTGAATCCGATGTTGTTGAAGTCGACCTGGTTGTTCGATCCGGTCAGGAAGGCGTTCACGTAGCGTACGTTCGACGGAAACGAGAGGGCGATGTCCTCGGCGAAGATCGGGTCGCCGTCGCTGCCTGTCGCATTGCCGAGCGCGGGCATGACGTCGAGGAGCTCGCCGACGAAGCCGCCGGTGCCGTCGTAGAAGGTGAAGTCGATACTGTCGACGTCGTAGCTTTCGGAATGATAATTCCAGAAATGCAACGTAGTGAGGTCGTATTCGACGCCGAAGTCGAAGTCCAGCTCAAGCGGACCGCCGCTGACCCACACGTGCGTCGACTGCAAGTGCAACTCGCCTGCCGTCGCGGAAGGGGCATCGATCACGCTGGCCAGCGAGGCCGCGGTCGTGCGGTTCGCGAAGGGCTCGGGCGACATCGACGCGCCGAGCGCGACCGAAATGTTCGCATCGTTGAGGTAGATGGGCGCGGCCTGCGCCGAGCCGACCGCAAGGGGAAGAAACGCTAACGCACTCGCCCAATACCAAGGTCGCATGACATCGCCCTCCCACGTTCGTTTGAGACACGACCGATCGCACGCAAGTATCATGCCGCGAAGAGCGCAGCCTCACTGTCCTCGTGACGCGAAGATGAATCTGCGGGCGGTGGCTCGTTCTTCGTAAGACGGGCTGACACCGGAAGGTGGCGCGGTGTCAGAGGAGCTGACGCGATCGCCCGCCGATCGGCCCTAGTCATAGGGAGGCGAAGGCATTACATAGCGGGTCGAAATCGGCCCGTTGGGTCCGAAGCGCGCGCGTTTCGCCAGGCTGCGCTGTTGAATCTACTCGAGTTGGAACCGTTCCCATGATCCAGATCCTGCTGATCGTTCACCTGCTGATCGCGCTGGCGATGATCGGCGTCGTCCTGCTCCAGCGCAGCGAGGGCGGCGGCCTCGGCATCGGCGGCGGCGGTGGCGGCGGCGGCGGGATGGGCGGCTTCATGACCGGCCGCGGCACCGCCAACGTGCTGACCCGGGCGACGGCGATCCTGGCCGCGCTCTTCATGGTCAGCTCGATTTCCCTCGCGATCCTGACCGGCGGCGATCGCGCCGGCGTGCCGGCCTCGATCCTCGACCAGGCGCCGCCCCCGGCAGCCGGCGAGGGCGCGGTGCCCGAGACGTCGGGGACCCAGGGAACGGGCACGCCGGGAACGGGCAGCCCGGGCAGCGGCTCCTCGACGCCCAGCGTGCCGGTTCAGTAGCGGCCGGGCTCGCTACGTCCTGCCCGTCCCGAGTCCTGCGACTCGGGGGCGCACCCCGAGGGTCTCCCGGACCCACTTCCCCGCGACCGACGCCGAGCCGGCTCCACAAGCCGGCGACCGCCGTTTGCCTAGCATTGCGGAGCTTGCATGCCTCATCGCCACCAACGCGCTTGCCCGAGCGCGCGACCGTCGAGATAGTGGGGGCCCATGGCGCGGTTCATCTTCATAACCGGCGGCGTGGTCTCCTCACTCGGCAAGGGTCTCGCTTCCGCGGCACTGGGTGCCATCCTGCAGGCGCGCGGGTTCAAGGTGCGCCTGCGTAAGCTCGACCCCTACCTGAACGTCGATCCCGGGACCATGAGCCCCTACCAGCACGGCGAGGTCTACGTCACCGACGACGGGGCCGAGACCGACCTGGACCTGGGCCACTACGAGCGCTTCACCGGCGTCGCCTCTACACGCAGCGACAACGTCACGACCGGCCAGATCTATTCCAAGATCATCGCCAAGGAGCGGCGCGGCGACTATCTGGGCGCGACGGTCCAGGTGATTCCCCACGTCACCGACGCGATCAAGGAGTTCGTGCGCGCCGACCTGGCCGACGAGGACTTCGTGATCTGCGAGATCGGCGGCACCGTCGGCGACATCGAGAGCCTGCCGTTCCTCGAAGCGATCCGCCAGCTCGGCAACGAGCTCGGACGCGCCCGCTCGATGTTCGTGCACCTGACCCTGGTGCCCTACATCGCCTCGGCCGGCGAGCTGAAGACCAAGCCGACGCAGCACTCGGTCAAGGAGCTGCAGTCGGTCGGCATCCAGCCCGACATGCTGCTCTGCCGCTCCGAGCACCCGATCGGCCTGGAGGCGCGCCGCAAGCTGGCGCTGTTCTGCAATCTGCGCGAAGAGGCGGTGATCCAGGCGCTCGACGTCGACACCATCTACGCCGTACCGCGCGCCTATCACGAGGAGGGCATGGACGCGGTCGTCTGCCGGCACTTCGGCCTGGAGACGCCGACGCCGGACCTCTCGATCTGGGACCGCATCGCCGGCACCCTGCGCCAGCCCGACGGCGAGGTCACGATCGGCGTGGTCGGCAAGTACACCAGCCTGATCGACGCCTACAAGTCGCTCGCCGAGGCGCTGACCCACGGCGGCGTCGCCAACGACGTCAGGGTCCGCATCAACTGGCTCGATTCCGAGATCTTCGAGAAGGAAGGCCACGTCCAGGAGCTGGAGGGCGTCCACGGCATCCTGGTGCCGGGCGGCTTCGGCGAGCGCGGCAGCGAGGGCAAGATCGCCGCCGCCCGCTTCGCACGCGAGCGCAAGGTGCCCTACTTCGGCATCTGCTTCGGCATGCAGATGGCGGTGATCGAGGCGGCGCGCCATCTCGCCGGCATGACCGGCGCCGGCTCCAGCGAGTTCGGCCCCTGCGATCCCGCGGTCGTCGGCCTGATGACCGAGTGGGTCCGGGAGAACGAGGTCGAGCGCCGCGGCAACGCCGACGACCTGGGCGGCACCATGCGCCTCGGCGCCTACCCGGCGGTGCTCGAGGCCGGCAGCAAGGTCGCCGAGATCTACGGCAGCCGCCAGATCAGCGAGCGCCACCGCCACCGCTACGAGGTCGACGTCCGCCAGCGCGAGGCCCTGGAGGCGGTCGGGCTGCGCTTCTCCGGCCTGTCGCCCGACGGCGAGCTGCCGGAGATCGTCGAGTTCACCGGCCATCCCTGGTTCGTCGGCGTGCAGTTCCACCCGGAGCTGAAGTCCAAGCCCTACGACCCGCATCCGCTCTTCATCTCCTTCGTGCGCGCCGCCGTCGAGCAGTCGCGCCTGATGTAGCGCCGGGGGCCGTACCGGGGCCATGCGGGGGGAGCGGACGACTTGGCCTCGACGAGCGCCAGGCCCGGCTCGGGCGACCTTGTGTCGCTGCCTGGGCACCGTCGCCTTCATCCTGGTCGCCGTCTGGACCGGCTTCGCGACCAGCGATTGGGACACCGGCGCCGAGCGCCTGATCCAGCTGCTCTCCTCGGTGATCCTGCCGGTCGTGACCCTGGTCATCGGCTACTGCTTCGGCACCGAGACCAACCGGGCCGCCGGCAAGTAGCGCGGTTTTCCGGCGCCCGGCAGGGCCTTGCGGCGCCCGGCAGGCCCGGCTATCCATCGCAGCCACCCGGCACCGCAGAACCAGCCTCGAGGACCAGCAGCGCCATGACCGCCATCACCGACATCCGTGCCCGCGAGATCTTGGATTCCCGCGGCAACCCGACGGTCGAGGTCGACGTCCAGCTGGAGAGCGGCGCCTTCGGCCGCGCCGCCGTGCCCTCGGGAGCCTCGACCGGCGCCCACGAGGCGGTCGAGCTGCGCGACGGCGACAAGGGGCGCTACGGCGGCAAGGGCGTGCTGCGGGCGGTCGAGGCGGTCAACCACGAGATCTTCGACGCGCTCTCCGGCCTCGAGGCCGAGGACCAGGTGGCGCTCGACGCCCTGCTGGTCGAGCTCGACGGCACGGCGAACAAGGCGCGCCTCGGCGCCAACGCGACCCTCGGCGTGTCGCTGGCCGTCGCCAAGGCCGCGGCCGAGGAGGCCGGCCTGCCGCTTTACCGCTACCTCGGCGGCGCCTACGCGCGGACCCTGCCGGTGCCGATGATGAACGTGCTGAACGGCGGTGCCCACGCCGACAACGCCATCGACTTCCAGGAATTCATGATCCTGCCGGCCGGCGCCCCGACCTTCGCCGAGGCCCTGCGCATGGGCGCCGAGGTGTTCCAGGCCCTGAAGGCCGGCCTCAAGGCCGCCGGCCTCTCGACCAACGTCGGCGACGAGGGCGGCTTCGCACCCGACCTCAAGTCCTCCGAGCAGGCCCTCGACCTGCTGATGGCCGCGATCGAGGCGGCCGGCTACCGCGCCGGCGACGAGGTCTTCCTCGGCCTCGACTGCGCCGCGACCGAGTTCTTCAAGGAGGGGCGCTACGCGCTCGCCGGCGAGGGCCGCACGCTCGAGGCCGACGGCCTGGTCGAGCACCTGGCGGCGCTCTGCGACGGCTACCCCATCGTCTCGATCGAGGACGGCCTGGCCGAGGACGACTGGGACGGCTGGGCAGCCCTGACCGAGCGCCTCGGCGAGCGCGTCCAGCTGGTCGGCGACGACCTCTTCGTGACCAACCCGCTGCGCCTCGCCGACGGCATCGGGCGCGGCGTCGCCAACGCGATCCTGGTCAAGATCAACCAGATCGGCACGCTGTCGGAGACCCTGGAGACCGTCGAGCTGGCCAAGGCCAACGGCTACGGCATGGTGATGTCCCACCGCTCCGGCGAGACCGAGGACACGACCATCGCCGACATCGCGGTCGCGACCAACTGCGGGCAGATCAAGACCGGCTCGCTGTCGCGCTCCGACCGCACCGCCAAGTACAACCAGCTGCTGCGCATCGAGGCCGAGCTCGGCAGCGCCGCGCGCTACGCCGGCCCGGCGGTCTTCCGGCGGTAGGGGCGGGGCCGCCGGAGCGATCCGCCCCCAGGACCGCTCCGGCCGACCGTCAGGTCAGGCTCGGCTTCGCCGGGTGCCGGGCCCCTTCCGTCGCCGCAGGCGCGCCGCGCCGCCGATTCCGACGAGGCCGGCCATGATCGCCGCCAGCGAGGCCGGCTCGGGTACAGCCGTGATCCGGGCGGTCAGCAGCCTGCCGTCGAGCTCGAGCGCGACCGGGGTGCCGGCCGGCACGCCCGAACCCGGCGCCGCCCGAGCCCGGATCCCGCCGGAGCTCTCCGCAACGCTGATCGAGCCGAGCACGTCGAAGAAGTCGAAGGTCAGCCCCGGGTCCGGCGTGAAGCCGAGCACGACGTCGAGGAAGCCGGTATCGAACAGCAGGTCGCCGGTGACGGTGATCCGGTCTAGGTCGGCCGGGCCGTCGGCCTCGAGCAGCAGGGAACCGCCGTTGAGCACCAGGTCGCCCTCGACCAGGATCGCGCCGGTCGACGAGCCGACGTCGATCGTCCCGTTGGTCTCCACGGTCACCAGCGTGCCGCCTGCCGAGCTCGCCGTCAGCGTGCCGGAGCCGCTGATCGTGCCGCCGTTGTCGACGACGATCCGGTCCGCCTTCAGGGTGCCGCCCTGGACCAGCTCGACGGTGCCCTTGCCGGCGGCGGCGCCGGCCTGGTCGACGCCGATGCCGAGGTAGCTGCCGGCGTCGAGCAGCGCGCCGGTCCCCTCGATCAGGACCGTGCCTGTTGCACCCGGGCGGTCCCCGACGAATCCGGTAGCCAGGCCGTCGTCGTTCTCGAGCACGACCCGGCCGCCGTCGCGGATCTCCAGCAGGCCCTTGCCGTCCTCGAGACGTCCCACGGCGAAGAAGTTCTCGTCGCCGCGGACCCGCAGCTCGGAACCTGGGCCCTCGACCCGCAGGATACCGTCGCCGCGGGGCCCCAGGATCGAGCTGCCGCCGAGGGTAAAGCCGGCATGGCGCGCGTCCTCAGTCTGCGCGGAGTCGATCAGCATTTGTGCGCCGTCGCGGATGGTCATCTCCCCCGCGCCCTCGTTCGCCCCGAGGGTCAGGAAGGCCCCCTGGTTCGGGTAGGAGAAGCCGACAGGGCAGTCGGGCGTGCAGGCGCCGCGCAGTTCGATCGAGGAGCCGGCCCCCGCCAGGTCGACCACGCCCCGACCGCCGGGGGTGGCGCCGACGTCGAGGAAGACCGGCCCCTCGACGCGCCCGCCGCTGTTGACGTTGAGGACGCCGAGACCGGGCGCCGACGCGCCCGTGTCGCTGCCAACGTTGAGGTCGCCGTTTATCCCCGAGAAGGACAGGAGCCCGCCGGCGGTGACGTTCATCTCGCCGTCGCCGCTGCGGCCGATGGCGCCGTAGGCGAAGGCGCTGGTGACGGAGAGCTCGGAGCCGGCACCGGTAATGTTGACGACGCCGCTGCCGCCCGCGTTGCGCCCGAGATTGAATCCGGCCGGCGCGCCTAGCCCTGGAATCAGGCGGCCGAGTTGCGCGCCCTTCGAGTCTATTTCGACCCTGCCGCCATCCTCGATGTTGATGATGCCGTCGCCGTTCCGCCCGACGTTGAGGAAGGCGCCGTCGAAACCGTCGGTGCCTTCCAGTCGCAGCTGCGAGGGTGTGCCGCCCGCGCCGCCGCGGACCGTCACGGTACCGAAACTGCCAGCCGGCCCGGCGACGGTGGCGAAGGGAAGCGGCTGCTGCAGGACGAGCTGGCTGCCGTTGTCGATGACGAGCGAGCCCGAGGTCGCGCCGCCCGATGCGCCGCCGACGGCGAGCCCGGTCGAGAGGGTCGTGTCGCCTGGCCCGAGGCCGCCCGGCGCGACATCTCCGGCCGCGATGACGGTCGCAGCCGCCGGCGGCGCGGTCGCCAGGGCCGCGAAGGCCGCGAGCAGCATCGGCACCGCGTAACGCCCGACGCGCAGGTTCGACAAGAAAGATGAGTCGCGCATGGCATCTCTCCCAGCAAGAATCCCCCGGTCGCGCGCCCACCCGACAGGAGGAGTGTGGACAGGCCGGGCGGACTCCGCATCACCCGAATGGGTGATGAACCGGCCGCTGCCGCCGCGCTGCGCGACGCTGAAACGGGAAGAGTGAGTCCCGGCGGCCACAGGCGGCAGGGCAATTCGCCTGCCGCGAAAAAGTCTTGCCTTTCCTTTTGACGCCGAGTCGCGGGCGTGATTCACTGCCGGCCATGACGCTCTGGCTGGAAATCAAGCGACGCGCCTGGCGGGTGGTGGGGCAGGGCCTCGCCGCCGCCACCGTGGCCTATTTCGGCTTCCACATGATGACCGGCGACCGGGGCCTGCAGGCCTACCTGCGGATCACCGCCGAGCTGGAGGAGGCCAAGACCGCCGCCGCCGAGCTTTCGGACGAGCGCCGGCGGCTGGAGCAGCGTGTCTCGCTGCTGCGCAACGACCCGCTCGATCCCGACATGCTGGAGGAGCGCGCCCGCGCGCTCATCAACTTCGGCCGCGCCGACGAGGTCGTGATCTTCTACGATCGCGCCCGAGCACCGGCGCGTCGGGAGCTGCGGACCGCGGGCCTGAACTAAGTGCGGCGCACAAATTAGCCTAACTTCGGTTAATCAATCAAAAATGTAGTCCTTTCAGTCGCTTGGGCTGTCCCTTGCGTCCCCCGAAGCTTGGCCCTAGTCTGCGGTTCAGGGAACGCGGCCGGGGTCGGCGGGAGCGCGCGTCGGCGCCTCCCGCAGTCTCCGGGGAACCAGGGCGGCCGGTCGGGGCGTTTCGGCGTCGGGGCGTTTCGGCCTCGAGAGGGTCCGGAGCGGCCGGTCCAGTAAAGAGCGCGGCAGCGCCGGGAGACGAGATGGCGACCTCTGCGAAGAGCGGCGGCGCCGCCCAGCGGTCACAGGGCGGCAAGACGGGCGGCCAGAAGGGCGGCAAGGCGGACAGCAAGCGGGCCGAGGCCAAACCGAAAGCCGGGGCGCCCCGCAAGGGCGCCGCCAAGGGCCGCTCGGCCTCCAAATCGGCCGAAAAGAAGGAGCATCCGGTCGAGCGCCTGGCCGCACGGGCCAAGGGCGAGGACAAGGAGCTCCTGCTCAAGCTCTACGAGGAAATGCTGCTGATCCGCCGCTTCGAGGAGAAGGCGGGCCAGATGTACGGCATGGGCCTGATCGGCGGCTTCTGCCACCTCTACATCGGCCAGGAGGCCGTCGTCGTCGGCGTGCAGTCGGCGCTCGAGGACGGCTCCGACGCCGTCGTCACCTCTTACCGCGACCACGGCCACATGCTGGCGACCGGCATGGAGGCCAAGGGCGTGATGGCCGAGCTGACCGGCCGGCGCGGCGGCTACTCCAAGGGCAAGGGCGGCTCGATGCACATGTTCAGCCGGGAGCGGAAGTTCTTCGGCGGGCACGGCATCGTCGGCGCCCAGGTGCCGATCGGCACTGGCGTCGCCTTCGCCATGAAGTACCTCGAGGAGCCGGGGCTCTGCGTCACCTACCTCGGCGACGGCGCGGTCAACCAGGGCCAGGTCTACGAGTCCTTCAACATGGCGGCGCTCTGGAAGATCCCGGTGATCTACGTCATCGAGAACAACAAGTACGGCATGGGGACCTCGACCGCGCGCGCCGCGGCCAACTCCAAGGAGTTGCACCAGCGCGGCCAGGCCTACGGCATCCCGGGCCGCCAGGTCGACGGCATGGACGTGCTGGCGGTGCGCCAAGCCGCCCAGGAGGTCATCGAGCACGTGCGGTCCGGCAAGGGGCCCTACATCATGGAGATGATGACCTACCGCTACCGCGGCCACTCGATGTCGGACCCGGCCAAGTACCGCAGCAAGGAGGAGGTCCAGCGGATGCGCTCGGAGCACGATCCGATCGACCGCCTGCGCCAGATGCTGCTGCAGGAGAGTCACGCCGCCGAGGCCGACCTCAAGGAGATCGACAAGCGGGTCAAGGAGATCGTCACCGACGCCGCCGAGTTCGCCCAGAACAGCCCCGAGCCCGATCCGTCGGAACTCTGGACCGACATCTACACGGCGGACCAGCCGCCGGTCGCGGCCGAATAGGCCGGATCAGGGCAAGGGGAAGAAACGATGCCGACGAACATCCTGATGCCGGCGCTATCGCCGACCATGACCGAGGGCACGCTGTCGAAGTGGCTGGTCAAGGAGGGCGACAGCGTATCGGCGGGCGACGTGATCGCGGAGATCGAGACCGACAAGGCGACGATGGAGGTCGAGGCGGTCGAGGAAGGCACGCTCGGCAAGATCGTGGTTTCCGAGGGCACCGAGGGGGTGCCGGTCAACGACGTGATCGCGATCCTGCTCGAGGAGGGCGAGAGCGCCGAGGACCTCGACGTCGAGGCCGCCAGGCAGGCCTCGCCGCCGCCGCCCGGCGGCGACAAGGCGGACAAGCCGGCTGAGGAGGGCGCAGAGGAGGACGAGGCGGAGAAGGGCGAGCCGGAGGCCAAGGCGCCGGCCCGGCCGAAGCGCGACACGGCCGACGAGTCGCCCGAGGAGCCCGCGCCCGAGCCCGAGCCCGAGTGGGACGGCCCGACCAAGACCCAGACCGTGCGCGAGGCGCTGCGCGACGCCATGGCCGAGGAGATGCGCCGCGACGCCAAGGTCTTCGTCATGGGCGAGGAGGTCGCGGAGTACCAGGGCGCCTACAAGGTCACCCAGGGCCTGCTCGAGGAGTTCGGAGCGAAGCGTGTGATCGACACGCCGATCACCGAGCACGGCTTCACCGGCCTCGGCGTCGGCGCCGCCATGTACGGCATCCGGCCGATCGTCGAGTTCATGACCTTCAACTTCGCCATGCAGGCAATCGACCAGATCATCAACTCGGCGGCCAAGACGCTCTACATGTCCGGCGGCCAGATCCAGAGCCCGATCGTGTTCCGCGGCCCGAACGGCGCCGCCTCTCGAGTCGCTGCCCAGCATTCCCACGACTACGCCGCCTGGTACGCCTCGGTCCCCGGCCTCAAGGTCGTGGCGCCCTGGAGCGCGGCCGACGCCAAGGGCCTGCTGAAGTCGGCGATCCGCGACCCCAATCCGGTGATCTTCCTCGAGAACGAGGTGCTCTACGGGCAGTCCTTCGAGGTGCCCGAGAGCGACGACTGGACCGTGCCGATCGGCAAGGCGCGCATCGTGCGGCCGGGCAAGGACCTGACCCTGGTGACCCACTCGATCTGCGTCGGGCGCTGCCTGGAGGCCGCCGAGAAGCTCGCCGAGGAGGGCATCGAGGCGGAGGTCATCGACCTGCGCACGATCCGGCCGATGGATACCGCCACAATCGTCCGCTCGGTCAAGAAGACCAACCGCTGCGTCTCGGTCGACGAGGGCTTCCCGACCTGCGGGATCGGCGCCGAGATCGTCGCCGTGATGATGGAGCAGGCCTTCGATTACCTGGACGCGCCGGTGATCCGGGTCACCGGCAAGGACGTGCCGATGCCCTACGCCGCAAACCTCGAGAAGATGGCCCTGCCGCAGACCGCCGACGTGATCGCCGCGGCCAAGGCCGTCTGCTACGCCGACTGACGACCCGATCCGTGAGCAGCAACGCCAGACCGCACTGCCAGGCTGTACTGCCAGACTGCACTGACTGAGGCCCCGGGCCGCCGGGCAAGAGGGAAGACATGCCGACGAACATCCTGATGCCGGCGCTATCGCCGACCATGACCGAGGGCACGCTGTCGAAGTGGCTGGTCAAGGAGGGCGACAGCGTATCGGCGGGCGACGTGATCGCGGAGATCGAGACCGACAAGGCGACAATGGAGGTCGAGGCGGTCGAGGAGGGCACGCTCGGCAAGATCGTGGTTTCCGAGGGCACCGAGGGCGTGCCGGTCAACGACGTGATCGCGATCCTGCTGGAGGAGGGCGAGAGCGCCGAGGACCTCGACGTCGAGGCCGCCAAGCAGGCCTCGCCGCCGCCGCCCGGCGGCGACAAGGCGGACAAGGGCGAGGGCGAGGCCAAGCCCGAGGCCAAGCCCGAGGCGAAAGGCAAACCGGAAGCGAAGTCCCAGGCCAAGGCCGAGCCCGAGGCGAAGGCGCCCGCGCCCAAAGCCAAGAGCAAGGAGGGCGACGGCGCCGGCGAGGGCGGTCGGGTCTTCGCCAGCCCGCTCGCCCGGCGCATGGCCGAGCAGGCCGGGCTCGAGCTCTCGCGGATCGAGGGCAGCGGCCCCAAGGGGCGCATCGTCAAGGCCGATGTCGAGGCGGCGCTCGCGGGCGGCGCGCCGAAGGCCGAGGCCAGGCCCGAGGCGGCGGCCCGGGGTGAAGCGCCGGCGGCGGCCGCTGCGGCGGCGCCGGCGGCCGGCGTGCGCGCCAAGGAATGGGCCGACAAGCTCGGCATGGCCTACCGACAGGAGCCGCTCAGCGGCATGCGCAAGGTCATCGCCCGGCGCCTGACCGAGTCCAAGCAGACGGTGCCGCACTTCTACCTGACCCTCGACTGCGAGATCGACGCGCTGCTCAAGGTGCGCAAGGAGCTGAACGAGCGCTCCGACGCCTACAAGCTCTCGGTCAACGACTTCGTCATCCGCGCCTCGGCGCTGGCCCTGAAGCAGGTGCCGACGGCCAACGCCGCCTACGACGAGAGCGGCCTGCTGTTCTTCGAGCACGCCGACATCTCGGTCGCCGTCGCGACGCCGGCCGGCCTGATCACGCCGATCATCAAGCAGGCCGAGAACAAGGGCCTGGCGCAGATCTCCAAGGAGATGAAGGACCTGGCCGGGCGTGCCCGCGACAACAAGCTGAAGCCGGAGGAGTACCAGGGCGGTACCTTCTCGGTCTCCAACCTCGGCATGTTCGGCATCAAGCACTTCGAGGCGGTGATCAACCCGCCCCAGGGCTGCATCCTGGCGATCGGCGCCGGGGAGCAGCGTCCAGTCGTCAGGGCGGGCGCGCTCGCGATCGCCACCGTCATGAGCTGCACCCTCTCGGTCGACCACCGGGTCGTCGACGGCGCGGTCGGCGCCGAGTACCTGGCGGCCTTCAAGAAGCTGATCGAGGACCCGCTGACGATGCTGCTCTGAGGATCCGATGCCGGTGCTCGCTCGTGCGTCATGGTTCGACAGGCTCACCATGAAGCACGACCAGGGGCCGGCGCCGTCTGTTCCGTCGCTTCATGGTGAGCCTGTCGAACCATGAAGCGCCCCGGCCCTGCCGCTATCGGATCGAGGAAGCCGAGCTGCCCGAGCTAGGAACTGCCCCAATGAGCGAAGAGAACCCAAGCATCCTGTCCCACGTCTCGGTCGGCACCGACGACTTCGAGCGGGCGACGGCCTTCTACGACCGCCTGCTGACGGCGCTCGGCATCGGCCGGGTCCTGGAGCATCCGGGCGCGGTCGCCTACGGTCGGGCCTATCCGGAGTTCTGGGTGCAGACGCCCGTCGACGGCCGGCCGGCCTCGGTCGGCAACGGCACGCACGTCGGCTTCGGCGCCACCTCGCAGGCGCAGGTCGAGGCCTTCCACCGCGAGGGGCTCGCCGCCGGGGCCAGCGACGCGGGCGCGCCGGGACCGCGCGAGGCGTACGGCGCGCCCTACTACGGCGCCTTCCTGCGCGACCCCGACGGGCACAAGATCGAGGCGGTCTTCTGGGACCAGGAGCTCGCCGCCAAACTGGGCATGGGATAGCGAAGATGGCCGAGACCTCCTTCGATCTGATCGTCGTCGGCTCCGGGCCGGGCGGCTACGTCGCTGCGATCCGCGCCGCGCAGCTCGGCCTCAAGGCGGCCGTCGTCGAGCGCGCGGAGCTCGGCGGCATCTGCCTCAACTGGGGCTGCATCCCGACCAAGGCGCTGCTGCGCTCGGCCGAGGTCTACCGGACCTTTCAGCACGCCAAGGACTACGGCCTCTCGGCCGAGAAGATCGGCTTCGACAACGCCGCCGTGGTCAAGCGCTCGCGCGCCGTCGCCAAGCAGCTCAACCAGGGCGTGACGCACCTGCTGAAGAAGAACAAGGTGACGACGCTGCTGGGCCGCGGCACCCTGAAGGGCGGCGGCAAGGTCGAGGTCGCCGACAAGGACGGCAAGAAGAGCAGCTACGCGGCCAAGCACATCATCCTGGCGACCGGCGCGCGGCCGCGCGTGCTGCCCGGCCTCGAGCCCGACAAGAAGCTGGTCTGGACCTACTTCGAGGCCATGGTGCCCGAGAAGATGCCGAAGTCGCTGCTGGTCATGGGCTCGGGCGCCATCGGCATCGAGTTCGCCAGCTTCTTCCTCACGCTCGGCGCCGAGGTCACGGTGGTCGAGATCCTGCCGCAGATCCTGCCGGCCGAGGACGAGGAGATCGCCGGCCACGCCCGCAAGCAGCTCGAGAAGCAGGGCCTGAAGATCCTGACCTCGACCAAGGTCGCGAAGCTGGAGAAGGGCTCGGATTCGGTCACCGCGACCCTGGAAGACGAGAAGGGCAAGAACACGAAGCTGACCGTGGATCGCGTGATCTCGGCGGTCGGCGTGGTCGGCAACGTCGAGGACCTGGGCCTCGAGAACACCAAGGTGAAGACCGAGCGCGGCCTGATCGTCACCCACGGCCTCGGCAAGACCGACGAGCCGGGCGTCTACGCCATCGGCGACGTTGCCGGGCCGCCGATGCTGGCCCACAAGGCCAGCCACGAGGGCGTGCTCTGCGTCGAGGCGATCGCCGGCGGCCATCCCCACGAGATGGACAAGCTGAAGATCCCGGGCTGCACCTACTGCCACCCGCAGATCGCCTCGGTCGGCCTGACCGAGAAGAAGGCCAAGGAGGCCGGCCACGAGGTCCGGGTCGGCCGCTTCCCCTTCATCGGCAACGGCAAGGCGATCGCGCTCGGCGAGTCCGAGGGCCTGGTCAAGACGGTCTTCGACGCCAAGACCGGCCAGCTGCTGGGCGCCCACATGGTCGGCGCCGAGGTCACCGAGCTGATCCAGGGCTACGTCGTCGCCATGAACCTGGAGACCACCGAGCAGGAGCTGATGCAGACCGTCTTCCCGCATCCGACCCTCTCCGAGATGATGCACGAGTCCGTGCTCTCGGCCTACGGCCGCGCGATCCACTTCTAGGGACCCACCCCTCTCGCTCCTTCGCCCTCCCGCTCCGCCGCCCGCGCCCCGTCCCGGTCGCTTTTTCCGTCGCACCCGCCCGTCTTCCGTCATCCCCGCGAAAGCGGGGATCCAGAGACAGGCGCCGCCTGCGCAGACGCGGTCGGGCTCGTGTCCGCGGCCTCTTCCTCGGGATCCCCGCTTCCGCGGGGATGACGAGAGGGGGGGCGGGGATGGCGGTCGACGAGAGAGGGCGCCGCGGCCGCCTCCGCCAGCACCTCCTCCATCACCGCTCCCAGCACCGCCACGCCGCGCTTGAGCTCGGCCGGGCCGACGCCGCTGAAGCCGAGGACCAGGCCGCGCGCGGCGATCGGGGCGAGGGCGAAGCGCTGCAGGGGTACCACGGTGATGCCGCGCTCCCAGGCGCGGCGCGCGACCTCGGTCTCCTCCAGGACGGGGGCGAGCAGGCCGACGGTGTGCAGGCCGGTGCCGGTCGGCACGACCTCGAGCAGGCCGCCGAGCCGCGCGCGCGCCGCCGCCAGCAGGGCCTCGTGGCGCTCGGCGTAGAGCTTGCGCATGCGCCGGATGTGGGTCGCGAAGTTGCCCTCCTCCATGAAGTCGGCGACCACCGCCTGAGGGTTCGAGGGCACGCCCGGCACGAAGCAGCGCATCGCCTTGTCGAAGACCTCGACCAGGCCCGGCGGCACCAGCACGTAGCCGAGGCGCAGCGCCGGGAACAGCGACTTCGAGAAGGTCCCGACGTAGATCACGCGGCCGGCGCTGTCGGTGCTCTTCAAGGTCGGCGGCGGCCGGCCGGCGTAGCAGAACTCGCCGTCGTAGTCGTCCTCGACGATCCAGGCGTCGGCCTGTTCGGCGGCGGCCAGCAGGGCGAGACGGCGGCGCAGGCTCATGGTGCTGCCCATCGGCTGCTGGTGCGAGGGCGTCACGAAGGCCAGGCGGAAGCCCGGCGCCTGCACCAGCCCGGCCTCGACCACCAGGCCCTCCTCGTCGACCGGCACCGGCACCAGCTCGGCGCCGGCCGCGGCGAAGCAGTTGCGGGCGCCGATCGCGCCGGGGTTCTCGATCCACACGGGATCGCCGGGGTCGAGCAGGATGCTGGCGATCAGCTGGAAGCCGTGCTGGGCGCCGTTGACGATGAAGATCTGTTCGGGCTCGCAGGCGATCGCCCGGTTGGCGCGCAGGTGCGCGGCGACGGCCCGGCGCAGCGGCAGGTAGCCCTGGCTGTCGCCGTAGCCGAGCACGACCTCGCGCTGGTCGCGCCAGTGCTTGGCGACATGGCGCGACCAGAGCGCCATCGGAAAGGCGTCGAAGGCCGGCATCGCCGTGGTGAAGGCGCGCGGCTCGTGCGGCAGCCGGTCGAAGAAGGTCTCGGCGCGCCGCGTCATGGTCTCAGACAGGCGCGGGGGCGGGGGGGCCGGGGCCGCCGCGGGCGCGCCCGCCGGCGAGGGGCGGGGGCCGTCGAGCGCCGCGCTGACGTAGGAGCCGGCGCCGACGCGCGCCTCGATCAGCCCTTCGGCCTGCAGCCGGGCGAAGGCCTCGATCACCGTGGTGCGCGAGACGCCGAGGTCGCGGGCGACGGTGCGGCTGGCCGGCAGGCGGTCGCCGGCGCGCAGCGCGCCCGAGAGGATCAGCTCGCGCAGGGCGAGGCAGAGCTGGCTGCTCAGCGGCTTGGCCGAGCCCTGGTCGAGCTTCAGGGAGAGCAGAAGCGCGCCACCGGAGGTCTTGACCATGGCTGTCGGGTCCCCGCTTGGCGGCGAATCGGACTCCAAGATTATCCAGAATGGACCTTCCGTCCAGACCACTTAGGGCCTCTGTAGGAAGGACCGCTCCCGCGTGCCCTGTCACGCCAGCCAGACCCGGACCCCGAGCCCCATGAAGATCCGCTCGATAGAGACCTTCTCCAGCCGCTACGTCGGCTTCGTGCGCGTGACCACGGACGAGGGGCGCCAGGGCTGGGGCCAGATGTCGACCTACAACGCCGACATCACCGCCCAGGTGCTGCACCGCCAGGTCGCGCCCTGGTCGCTCGGCGCCGACGCCCTGGCGATCGACGCCCTGGTCGACCTGGTGCCGGAGAAGGAGCTGAAGTTTCCCGGCCCCTACTTGTTCCGCGCCCTCGGCGGCCTGGAGACGGCGCTCTGGGACCTGCGCGGCAAGCTGGAGGGGCGCAGCGTCTGCGAGCTGCTCGGCGGCACGCCGGGCCGGCTGCGCGCCTATGCCTCCTCGATGAAGCGCGACATCACGCCGGAGCAGGAAGCCGAGCGCTTCCTCCGGCTGCGCGACCGTCATGGCTTCGAGGCCTTCAAGTTCCGCGTCGGCGCCGAGTTCGGCCACGACGTCGACGAGTGGCCGGGGCGCACCGAGGCGATCGTGCCGGCCCTGCGCAAGGCGCTGGGCCCGGAGGCGACGCTGCTCGCCGACGCCAACAGCGGCTTCTCGCCGAAGCGCGCGATCGAGGTCGGGCGGCTGCTCGAGGACCAGGGCATCTGCCACTACGAGGAGCCCTGCCCCTGGTGGGAGCTGGAGCAGACCCGCGAGGTCCGCGAGGCCCTGTCCCTCGACGTCACCGGCGGCGAGCAGGACTGCCTGCTGCCGAGCTGGCGGCACATGATCGAGATGGGCGCCGTCGACGTCGTCCAGCCCGACGTCTGCTACCTCGGCGGCCTGGTCCGGACCCTGCGCGTGGCGCGCATGGCCGAGGCGGCAGGCCTGCCCTGCACGCCCCATAGCGCCAACCTCTCCCTGGTCACGCTCTTCACCATGCACCTGCTGCGCGCTATTCCCAACGCCGGGCCCTACCTGGAGCTCTCGATCGAGGGACCGGACTACTATCCCTGGCAGGAGGGCCTGTTCCTGGGCGAGCCCTTCGCCGTGACCGAGGGCCACGTCACGGTCACCGACGCGCCCGGCTGGGGCGTCGAGATCGACCCGGCCTGGCTCGAGCGCGCCGACCACCTGATCAGCGAGGCGAACTGACATGGCCGAGAGCGAGACGTTGCAGGGGCTCGCCGCCCGGGTCCTGGCGGCCGGCGAGGAGGCCGCCGCCGTCCTGGCGCTGCCGGAGCGCCACTGGATCGACGGCGCCTGGCAGGCGCCCGCGGCCGG
Source organism: Tistlia sp. (assembly GCF_040905785.1). Lineage (NCBI taxonomy): Bacteria > Pseudomonadati > Pseudomonadota > Alphaproteobacteria > Rhodospirillales > Rhodovibrionaceae > Tistlia > Tistlia sp. Next base: position 176,858 of record NZ_JBBDQW010000006.1, on the reverse strand, counting down.
CCGCAGCCTGGAGAGCTGGGATCCCGGCTCCGGCCGCGCCTACGCGCGCTTCGCCGCGGGCGACGCCGCAGACGTGTCCGAGGCCGTGGCCTCGGCCCGCGAGGGCTTCCGGCGCTGGTCGGCGACGGCGCCGGCCGAGCGCGGCCGCGTGCTGCAGCGCGCCGCCGAGCTGCTGCGCGCCGAGGCGGCGCGCTTCGCCGTGGCCGAGAGTCTGGACTGCGGCAAGCCGCTCGGCGAGGCCGCCGGCGACGTGCGGGGTGCCGCGCGCGCCTTCGAGTACTACGCCGGGGCCTGCGACAAGCTGCAGGGCGAGACCATCCCGCTCGGCCGCGACTACCTGGCCTACACCCTGATCGAGCCGGTCGGGGTCACGGCCCACGTGATTCCCTGGAACTACCCGATCTCGACCGCTGCGCGCGGCCTGGCGCCGGCGCTCGCCGCCGGCTGCTCGGTCGTCGCCAAGCCGGCCGAGCAGACGCCGATGACGGCGCTGCTGCTGGCCGAGCTGCTGCAGCGCGCCGGCCTGCCCGACGGCGTCTGCAACGTCGTCACCGGCACCGGCGCCGAGGCCGGGGCGCCGCTGGTCGCCGACCCGGCGGTGCGCCACGTCACCTTCACCGGCTCGGTCGAGACCGGCCGCACGGTCATGGCGGCCGCCGCCCGCAGCATCGCCAGCGTGACCCTGGAGCTCGGCGGCAAGTCGCCGGTCGTGGTGCTCGCCGACTGCGACCGCGAGGCGGCGCTGGAGGGCGTCATGGGCGCGATCTGGGAGAACGCCGGGCAGATCTGCTCGGCCGGCTCGCGCCTGGTCGTCGAGCGCGGCCTGCACGACGGCTTCCTGGAGGAGCTGGTGCGCCGGACCCGCGCGCTCAGCCTCGGCCACGGCCTGCGCGACCCCCAGGTCGGCCCGATCAGCTCGCCGGCGCAGCTCGCCAGGATCCGCGGCTACGTCGAGGCGGCCAAGGCGCGCGGCGTCGCCGTCGCGACCGGCGGCGAGACGACCGTCGACCCCGAGACCGGCGCCGGCTGGTTCTTCCAGCCGACCATCCTCGACGCCCTGGAGCCTTCGGACCCCTGCGTCCAGGAGGAGATCTTCGGGCCGGTGCTCTCGGTGCAGGTCGCCGAGGACGCGGCGCACGCCCTGGCGCTCGCCAACGGCACCGACTACGGCCTGGTCGCCGGCATCTACACGCGCGACGTCGACCGCGCCCTGGCGCTGGCCCGCGACCTCGACTGCGGGCAGGTCTACGTCAACGAGTACTTCGCCGGCGGCATCGAGACGCCCTTCGGCGGCAACCGCCTGTCGGGCTTCGGCCGCGAGAAGGGCCTCGACGGCTTGCGCGCCTACTGCAAGGTCAAGAGCGTCGCCGCGCGAATCCGGGCATCCTGAGCCACCGAATCAATCTGGGGAGTGACGAGGGTGGGGCAGGGTAGTGCGAGGCCCGCGGGTGCCGGGGCACCGGCGGGCGGGGCGTTGTTCACCGAGGATTTCAAGGCCGAGCCCTTCTGGTGGGAGGCCGCGCCGCGGCCGAGGCTGCCGGCGGCGGCGCTGCCGGCGGAGGCCGACGTCCTGGTCATCGGCTCGGGCTACACCGGCCTCCATGCCGCCCTGCAGACGGCGCGTGGCGGCCGCTCGACCGTGGTGCTCGACGCCGAGGCCGCGGGCTGGGGCTGCAGCTCGCGCAACGGCGGGCAGATCAGCACCTCGATCAAGCCGAAGTACGACGCGCTGGCCGCCCGCTACGGCGCCGACAAGGCCTACGCGATCCTCAGGGAAGGCCACGACGCCCTGGCCTGGACGGGCGACTTCCTCGCGGCCGAGGGCCTCGACTGCGACTTCCGGGTCTGCGGGCGCTTCCACGCCGCCCACAACCCGGCGCAGTACGAGAAGCTGGGCCGCGCGCTCAGCCGCGAGCCCAAGGGCCTGGAGAGCGACGGCCGGCTGGTGCCGCGCGCCGAGCAGCGCAGCGAGCTCGGCACCGACGCCTACCACGGCGGCATCGTCTACCCGCGCCACGCCGTGCTCGACCCCGGCCGCTACCACCTCGGTCTGCTGGGGCTGGTCCAGGCGGCGGGGGCGACCGTGGTCTCCCACTGCCCGGCCGAGGGCATCCGGCGCGAGGGTGAGGGCTTCGAGGTCGCGACGCCGCTCGGCACGATCCGGGCGCGCGAGGTCGTGGTCGCGACCAACGGCTACACCGGCAGCCTGACGCCCTGGCAGCGCCGGCGGGTGATTCCGATCGGCAGCTACATCATCGCCACCGAGCCGCTCGCGCCCGGGCTGATGGACCGGCTGATGCCGCGCGACCGCGTCGTCGGCGACAGCCGCAAGGTCGTCTACTACTATCGCGCCTCGCCGGACCGGCAGCGCATCCTGTTCGGCGGCCGCGTCTCCTTCTCCGAGACCGACCCCAGGGTCAGCGGGCCGCGCCTGCACGCCGCCATGACCCGGATCTTCCCGGAGCTGGCCGAGACCCGGATCAGCCACTCCTGGGTCGGCTTCGTCGCCTACACCTTCGACGAGCTGGCCCACGTCGGCCGCCAGGACGGCCTGCACTACGCCATGGGCTACTGCGGCTCCGGCGTCTCCATGGCCGGCTACCTGGGCATGCGCGTCGGCCAGCAGGTCCTGGGCCTGGCCGAGGGCCGCACCGCCTTCGACGGCCTGGCCTTCGACACCCGGCCGCTCTACCGCGGCAATCCCTGGTTCCTGGCGCCCTCGGTCGCTTTCTACCGCTGGCGTGACCGGCTCAACCTCTGAGGCGGGGGGCGGTGGGAATGGTCCTGCCTTTTGTCCAGAATGGACCTTCCCTCGCGACCATTGCCGGCCTCTACTGGCGGTTCGATCGCGCGGCGGACCCCTGGACCGGGGCCGAGAACAACAAGAGCGTCGCGCGCAGGGAAGCTTGACACCGAGGCTCGGGGGCCCGCGGGGCCGGTTCGGGCGTCTGGGAAGGAGGACATCATGAAGAGCACGAGAACGAAGCTGTTGTCGGCGGGCGTCGTCACGCTCGCCATGCTGGCGGGGATGCCGGGCGCGCAGGCCGAGACCCTGCGGCTGCTGACCTGGGGCTCCTACGCCCCCGAGGAGGTCGTCCGCCTGTTCGAGGAGAAGTACCCCGACATTGACGTCGAGGTGACCTTCTCCAACAACGAGGAGATGATCGCCAAGCTGCGCGCCACCGGCGGCGCCGGCTACGACCTGGCCCAGCCGAGCCACGACCGCATCTACGCGGTCCAGCAGGAGTACCGGCTCTACAAGCCGCTCGACCTGTCGAAGATCGACACCTCGGTCTACGAGCCCTCGCTGCTCGAGGGCGTCAAGGCCAACACCACGATCGACGGCGAGGTCTACTCGGTGCCCCACCAGTGGGGCACCTCCGGCATCATGGTGGACAAGACCAAGGCGCCCGAGATCAAGAGCTGGGCCGACCTCTGCGATCCCAAGTACAAGGGCCGGACCTCGATGCGCCTGAAGCGCACGATCCTGCTCGGCACGGCCTTCGCCATGGGCGAGGATCCCTTCGCCGCCTACGACGACCTCGAGGAGTACCAGCAGATCCTCGACCGGGTCGCCGAGAAGCTGATCGCCTGCAAGGACAACATCAAGGCCTACTGGCAGGGCGGCGACGACCTCGCCAGCCTGATGCTCTCGGGTGAGGTGGTCGCCTCCGAGACCTGGGATTCGACGGCCTTCCGGATCTACAACGAGAACCCGAACATCGTCTTCGTGCCGCCCGAGACCGGCGCGCTGGCCTGGATCGACACCTTCTCGATCCCCGCCAAGGGCGAAGCCGACGAGGCTGCCTACAAGTGGATCAACTTCGTCCTGCAGCCGGAGATCGTGAAGCTCATGTCGGCCAGCACCGGCAGCATGTGCGCGATCAAGGGCGGCAAGGAGCTGCTGCCCGACGACAAGAAGGCGGCCTACAACGCGGCCTTCAGCGACGAGGACGTGGCGCGCCTGAAGTTCTTCGCCAACATCCCGGCCGGCGTCGAGGACATGGAAGGCAAGACCCTGGAGAAGATCAAGGCCGCCACCGGCGGCTGAGCATAGCCGAGGTCCTCCTCCGTGCTTTCCCTCTCCGCCCCTGGGGGCGGAGAGGGCAGGGAGAGGTGGGGGGTCGGTACATCAGGGGAGAAGGGGAGTCGCCCCACCTCACCCCGTCCCTCTCCGCCCCCCGGGGCGGAGAGGGAGCACGGGCGAGAATCGGAAGGCCAGCGGCCGGGGGACCATGACCAGCGATTCAACGAACGATCTGGAGTGCGAGCGCCTGACCAAGCGCTTCGGGGCCTTCACCGCCGTCGACGACGTCTCCTTCGAGATCCCGAGCGGCTCCTTCTTCTCGATCCTCGGGCCCTCGGGCTGCGGCAAGACCACCCTGATGCGCATGATCGCCGGCTTCGAGGAGCCGGCCGCCGGCGATATCCGCATCCGCGGCCGCTCGGTGATCGGCACGCCGGCCAACAAGCGCAACGTCAAGATGGTGTTCCAGCACCTGGCGCTCTTCCCGATGATGAACGTCGGCGAGAACATCGCCTACGGCCTGCGCTGCGCCGGCGTCGGCCGCGCCGAGGTCGAGCGGCGGGTCGGCGCGGTGCTCGAGCGCATCGGCCTGCCGGGCGTCGAGACCAAGCAGATCAACCAGCTTTCCGGCGGCCAGAAGCAGCGCATCGCGATCGCCCGCTGCATGGTCCTGGAGCCCGACGTACTGCTGCTCGACGAGCCGCTCGGCGCCCTCGACCTGAAGCTGCGCGAGCGCATGAAGATCGAGCTGAAGCTGCTGCAGCACCAGTTCGACACGACCTTCGTCTACATCACCCACGACCAGTCCGAAGCCCTGGTCATGTCGGACCGCGTCGCCGTCATGAACGGCGGCCGCTTCGAGCAGATCGGCACGCCGCAGGAGCTCTACCACGCGCCGGCGACCGGCTTCGTCGCCGGCTTCGTCGGCGACAGCAACCGCTGGCGCGGCCGGGTCCGGGGCGGCGGCGAGCTGCTGGAGGTCGAGACCGGGGACGGCGTCCGGCTGCGCTGCCGGCCGGGCGCGGGCGCGCTGGCCGAGGGCGCGGCGGTCGAGGTCTTCGTGCGCCCCGAGGCGCTCTCGCTGCAGCCGGCCGGCGCGCCGGAGGCCGAGGGCCCGGCCAACTCCCCAGCCAACCGCCTCGAGGGGCGGGTCGACAGCCTGCTGTTCAACGGCGCCGCCAGCCGGGTGCTGGTGCGCGGTGCCGGCGACCAGCTGGTCGAGGTCGGCCACGTGCCGGGGCCGGGCGTGCCGGAGCTGCGTCCCGGCGACGCCGTCGTCCTGGGCTTCGCGCCGGCCGAGGCGACCTGCTTCGCGGCAGCCTCGGCGTGAGCGCGCGATGAGCAAGCGCGACGCCGACCGCCTGGCGCTGTTCCTGCTGCTGGCGCCCTTCGCGCTGTGGATCCTGCTGCTGATCGTGCTGCCGCACCTCGGCATCGGCTACCTGTCGCTGCGCGAGAAGGTGGCGCCGCGCGTCTACCAGTTCGGCTTCGCCAACTACATCGACTTCATCCGGGAGCCGATCTACTGGAACACCCTGCTGCGCACCGCCTGGATGTCGGTCCTGGTGACGGTGCTGACGCTCTTCATCGGCTTTCCGATCGCCTACTACATCGCCAAGGTCGCCGGCCGGCGCAGCCGCGCCGCCCTGTTCCTGCTGTGCCTGGTGCCGCTGTGGGTCAGCGACCTGGTGCGCGCCTTCGGCTGGATCATGCTGCTGCGCGAGACCGGCATCCTGTCGGGCCTGCTGCAGTGGAGCGGGCTCTCGGCCGGGCCGGTCGAGATGCTCTACAACGACGCCACGGTGATCGTCGGGCTGATCTACACGGTCGTGCTGTTCATGATCGTGCCGATCGTCTCGACCCTCGACGGCATGGACGACAGCCTGATCGAGGCCGGCTACAACCTCGGCGGCGGCCGTCTGACGGTGCTGCGCCGGATCGTCGTGCCCTACGCCATGCCGGGCATCGTCGCCGGCTGCATCATCGTCTTCATGCTGACCGCCGGCAGCTACCTGACGCCGATCCTGCTCGGCGGCAAGAACTCCATGTGGTTCACCGAGCAGATCTACGACCAGTTCATCACCCGCTACAACTGGGAGAGCGGCTCGACCTTCGGCATCCTGCTGCTGGTCTTCACCTCCCTGGTCGTCTGGGCCGGCCTGCGCCTGACCGGACAGAACCTGGCCAACACGGTGGCCAAGCGATGAGGAAGGGCGGGATGGGGCAGCCTTCTGGACCGTCATCCCCGCGCAGGCGGGGATCCATCGGGCCTCTGAACGCGCTCGGACAGGGGCTGGTGGGGGCCGGCAGCCTCCCTATGGATCCCCGCTTTCGCGGGGATGACGAAAGAGGGGGCGGGGTCGACGAACGAGGGGTGTGCGCCGTCGCCCCGGGAGTCGACCCATGAACGTCGCCGCGCCGCAGAGCCCCGGGCTGAAGCTGGCCTACCGGGCCTATGTCCTGCTGTTCTTCCTCTACCTGGCGGCGCCCCTGGTCGCGGCCAGCGTCTTCGCCTTCAACGACTCGCTGTTCCCGGCGCTGCCCTGGCAGGGCTTCACCCTCGACTGGTTCTTCAACGACAGCGAGCCCAAGCTCGGCCTGTTCCACGACCGCCGCCTGCTGCGCGGCATGCAGAACTCGCTGATCATCGGCCTGATCGTGGCGACGCTCTCGGTGACGGTCGGGACCTGCAACGCCTTCCTGTTCGAGCGGCGCGACTTTCCCGGCAAGTCCTTCCTCTACGTCGTCATGATCGTGCCGCTGGTGATCCCCGGCGTGATCCTGGGCATCTCGATCCTGGTCATGGCCAGCATGATCGCCAACGGCGTCTACGATAGCTACGGCGTCGAGATCAGCCTGCTGCGGCCCGGCATCCTGCTGGTCGTGCTCGGCCAGTTCTCCTTCCTGACCACGATCACCACCCTGGTCGTGGCGGCGCGCCTGAAGAAGTTCGACATCGCGCTGGAGGAGGCCGCCCTCAACCTCGGCGCCAGCCGACTGCGCGTGCTGACGACCGTGACCCTGCCGTTCCTCAAGCCGGCGCTGATCGCCGCCGGCCTGGTCGCCTTCCTGGTCTCCTTCGAGAACTTCAACACGACCCTGATGCTGGTCGGCTCCGACGCGCCGCTGACCATCACCATGTACGACCGCATCGCCAAGGTCGGCTCGACCCCGGTGCTGAACGCGACCTCCTTCTTCCTGATCATCGCCTCGGGCACCCTGGCGCTGATCTCGGTGCTGGTGCAGCGCGAGCCCAGGGCGCGGGCGGCGCCGGCCGAGGGGCACGACTGACGGGCGCCGACGAGAGGCCTGAGCAACTCGCGCTTCGTGGTTCGACAGGCTCACCATGAAGCGCGACCCGGCGTCGGCGACGGCGCCACCGCCGCTTCGTGGTGAGCCTGTCGAACCACGAAGCGGCTGAAGCGCGGACTTCCGCATCTCCCGGGAAGATTGCATGGACTACGACTACATCGTCGTCGGCGCCGGTTCGGCCGGCTGCGTGCTGGCGAACCGCCTGAGCGAGAGCGGGCGGCACCGGGTGCTGCTGCTCGAGGCGGGCGGCAGCGACCGCAATTTCTGGATCTCGACGCCGATCGGCTACGGCCGGATCTTCTACGACCCCGGCGTCAACTGGATGTACCGCACCGAGCCAGACCCCGGCACCGGCGGCCGCGTCAGCTACTGGCCGCGCGGCAAGGTCCTGGGCGGCTCCAGCTCGATCAACGCCATGGTCTACGTGCGCGGCCAGCCGGGCGACTTCGACGACTGGGCGGCGGCCGGCAATCCGGGCTGGTCCTGGGCCGACGTGCTGCCGGTGTTCCGGCGCATGGAGCGCCACGTGCTCGGCGAGAGCACGCTGCGCGGCGGCGCGGGCCCGCTCAGCGTCAGCGGCATCGCCCGCGACGCCCACCCGCTCTGCCAAGTCTACCTGAAGGCCTGCGCCGAGGCCGGCTTCACCCTGGTCGAGGATCTCAACGGCCCGGAGCCCGACGCCGCCGGCCTCTATCACCTGACGATCAAGGACGGCCGCCGCGCCTCGGCGGCCAGCGCCTACCTGGCGCCGGCGCGCCGGCGGCCCAATCTGCGCGTCGAGACCCATGCCCAGGCGACGCGCGTGCTGCTCGACGGCCGCCGCGCCATCGGCGTCGAGTACCGCCGGCACGGCCGGCTCGAGAAGGCGCTGGCCGGCCGCGAGGTGATCCTCTCGGCCGGTGCGGTCAACTCGCCGCAGCTGCTGCAGCTCTCCGGCGTCGGGCCGGCCGAGCTGCTGCGGCGCCACGGCCTCGCGGTCCAGCTCGATAGCCCGGCGGTCGGGCGCAACCTCCAGGACCACCTGGGCCTCGACTTCCTGTTCCGCTCGCGCCTGCCGACCCTGAACCAGCAGCTGCGGCCCTGGTGGGGCAAGCTGCGCGCCGGCCTGACCTATCTCGCCCTGCACCGCGGCCCCTTGGCGCTCAGCGTCAACCAGGGCGGCGGCTTCGTGCGCGGCCGCCCGGGGCTGGAGCGGCCCAACCTGCAGCTCTACTTCTCGCCGGTCAGCTACCTGAAGGCGCCGCCCGGAACCCGGCCGCTGCTCAACCCCGATCCCTATCCGGCCTTCCTGCTCGGCTACTCGGCCTGCCGACCGACCAGCCGGGGACATCTCGAGATCCGCAGCGCCGACCCCTTCGAGGCGCCGGCGATCCACCCGAACTACCTGGCCAGCGAGGCCGACCTCGCCGACCACCTCGACGGCTGGCGGCTGATGCGCCGCCTGGCCGCGACGCCGGCCTTCGCCGGCCTCATCGAGTCGGAGATCACGCCCGGGGCCGGGATAGCGGACCTGCCGGGCGGGGAGGCGGCGATCCTCGCCGACGTTCGCGCGCGCGCCGGCACGGTCTTCCACGCCTCCTGCACCTGCGCCATGGGCCCGGACCCGGCGAGCGCGGTGGTCGACGCGCGGCTCAAGGTCCACGGCCTCGAGGCCCTGCGCGTGATCGACGCCTCGATCTTCCCCAGCGTGCCCTCCGGCAACACCAACGCGCCCGCCATCATGGTCGGCGAGAAGGGCGCCGAGTTGGTGCTGGCGGAGGGGTAGCCCTCATCCTCGCGTCCCTGCGTCGTCATTCCTGCAGCCTCCAGTCGTCATTTCCACCCTTTGCGTCATCCCCGCGAAAGCGGGGATCCATAGGACCCTGATGGCCGCCGCGGACCGTCGCCGGTCCGCACCGGCGTCGCCGGCCTCTGGATTCCCGCCTGCGCGGGAATGACGGGAGAGGCCGGGACGGACGCCGTCTTTCCCCCTTTGGGTCGTCGTTCCCGCTTTCGCGGGAATGACGGCTGGGGGAAAGGGACGACGCCCGAAAGCCGGCGCATCCTCACCCGCCGCCGGCGATGAAGGGGCTGACCGGCCAGTCGGAGGTCCAGGTCTCCCAGGCCAGGGTCGCCCGGGCCCGTTCGCTGTCGGCCCGCATCTGCGCGACCAGCGCCTCGACGCTCTCGAAGCGCGCCTCGGGGCGCAGGTAGTCGATCAGGGCGACGCGCAGGTGGCGGCCGTAGAGGTCGCCCGAGAAGTCGAACAGGTGGGTCTCGAGCAGCGGCTCGGGGACCTCGAACATCGGATTGACCCCGAGGCTGGCGACGCCGGGCCGCCACAGGGTCTCGCCGCCGGCCTCGTCCTCCAGGGCGGCGCGCACGGCGTAGACGCCGAAGGCCGGGCGCAGCAGGGCGCCGAGCTTGAGGTTGGCGGTCGGGAAGCCCAGCTCGCGGCCGCGCCGGAAGCCCTGCTCGACGCGCCCCTCGACCTCCCAGTAGCGGCCGAGCAGCAGGGCGGCGCGGGTCGGGTTGCCGGCCTTCAGGTACTCGCGCACCAGCGAGGAGGAGTAGGGCTCCTGGCCGGGCCCCGAGACCCGGCCCATGGCGGTGACGCCGAAGCCGTGGCGCGCGCCCTCCGCCGCCAGCAGCGCCGCGTCGCCGCGCCGCTTGCGGCCGAAGTGGAAGTTGTCGCCAACCACGACGTGGCGCGCCGCCAGGCCCTCGACCAGGACGCGGGCGACGAAGTCCTCGGCCTCCAGGGCGGCCAACTCGGCGTTGAAGGCGAGCACGAACAGCAGGTCGACCCCGAGCGATTCGATCAGCTTGGCCTTGGTCCGCCAGTTGGTCAGGCGGAAGGGCGGCTGGTCGGGCTGGAAGAACAGCCGCGGGTGCGGCTCGAAGGTCATCAGCGCGAGCGGCGCGCCGAGCGCCCGGGCCTGGCGTGCGGCCGCCGCGATCAGCGCCTGGTGGCCGCGGTGGATGCCGTCGAAGTTGCCGATCGCGACGACCGCCCCTCGCGCCGCCGACGCCGTGCCCGTCCAGTGGCGTAGGATCAGCAAGTCTCGGGATCCCCGCCGTCGGCGCGCGGCCCCGGACCGGGCTTGCGATCGGGCGCCGGTTCGGAATTGCCTCGGGGCTCGTTGGCGGTGAAGTGGCCGTAGCGGCTGCGCAGGTAGACCAGCGGCCGGCGGTCGGGCCGGGTCTCCATGCGCTCGATCTCGCCCAGGAAGATCAGGTGGTCGCCGCCCTCGTGGACCGCGGTCTTGCGACACTCGAAGCCGGCGACGGCGCCGACCACGACCGGCGAGCCGCGCTCCCAGGCGTGCCAGGCGACGCCGGCCCACTTGTCGGCCGAGGCCGTGGCGAAGCGGGCCGAGACCGCCTCCTGGCCGGCCGAGAGCACGGAGACGCCGAAATGGTCGCAGCGCAGGAAGGCATTCAGGCTGAAGGCGGTCCTGGCCAGGCTGAACAGCACCATCGGCGGCTTCAGCGAGACCGAGGAGAAGGAGTTGCAGGTGATGCCGATCGGATTGCCGGCGCCGTCACGCGTCGTCACCACCGTGATGCCGGTGGCGAAGCTGCCGAAGGCGGTCTTGAGGGCCGCGATGTCGAGCGCTGGGGACATGGGACTCCGGTCGGAAAGGGCCGGCCCATAATGGCGGCTGGCCTTGCGAGCGCAAGAGCGGGCCTTTGCCGGGGCCCAGCACGCCCACGCCCCTCGACGAGGCTCGGGACGAAGCCGACCGGGGGGCGCAACGGCCCGGCGACCCTTCGCACCGTCCTCCGCTTCACCCTGAGCCTGTCGAAGGGCGTGGATGCCCATCCTGCCCGGCCGGCGCGGCAAGCCACGGGCACTTGCACCCCCGGCGGGCAGGCGGCATAGGGGAAGCGGCCAAGCGATGGGGGAGTGGGGGCCATCGAGAACCTGCAGGGGCTGCTCGGGATCGCGGCGATCCTCCTGCTGGCCTGGGCGGTCAGCGAGGACCGGCGGCGCTTCGACTGGCGCGCCGTCGCCGTCGGCCTGGGGTTGCAGCTCGCCCTGGCCCTGCTGCTGCTGCGCCTGCCGGCGGCGCGCGAGGCCTTCCTGGGCCTGAACGGCCTGGTGCTGGCGCTGGAGGCGGCGACCCGTGCCGGCACCGCCTTCGTGTTCGGCTACCTGGGCGGCGGCCCGGCGCCCTTCGAGGCGAGCCGGCCGGGCAACGCCTTCGTGCTGGCGCTGCAGGCCCTGCCGCTGATCCTGGTGATCTCGGCGCTGGCGGCGCTGCTCTGGCACTGGCGCATCCTGCCGGTCGTCATCAAGGGCGTCTCGCGCGTCCTGGAGCGGCTGTTCGGCATCGGCGGCGCGGTCGGCGTCAGCGCGGCGGCCAACATCTTCGTCGGCATGGTCGAGGCGCCGCTGCTGGTGCGGCCCTACTTCGCCCGCCTGACCCGCGCCGAGATATTCATGGTCATGACCTGCGGCATGGCGACGGTCGCCGGCACCGTGATGATCCTCTACGCCTCCTTCATCGCCGACAGCGTGCCCGGCGCGCTCGGCCACATCCTGACCGCCTCGATCATCTCGGTGCCGGCGGCGCTCTTGGTCGCGCGCCTGATGGTGCCGGGCCTGGAGAGGACCGAGAGCGACGCCTCGATCCCGGCGCTGGCCTACGACAGCTCGATGGACGCGATCACCCGCGGCACCGAGCAGGGCGTCAAGCTGCTGATCAACGTCACGGCCATGCTGATCGTGCTGATCGCCCTGGTCGCGCTGGTCAACGCGCTGCTGGGGCTGCTGCCCGAGGCCTTCGGCGCGCCGCTGTCGCTGGAGCGGCTGTTCGGCTGGCTGTTCGCGCCCTACGCCTGGCTGCTCGGCGTGCCCTGGGCCGAGGCCGCGGTCGCCGGCGAGCTGCTCGGCGTCAAGACCGTGCTCAACGAGTTCATCGCCTATCTCCAGCTCGCCCAGGTGCCCGAGGCCGAGCTCGGCGAGCGCAGCCGCCTGATCCTGGTCTACGCGCTCTGCGGCTTCGCCAACCCGGGCAGCCTCGGCATCATGATCGGCGGCCTGGTCGCGCTGGCGCCGGAGCGGCGCGGCGAGCTGGTCGGCCTGGCCGGCAAGTCGATCCTCTCCGGCACCCTCTCGACCGGCCTGACCGGCGCCGTTGTCGGGCTGCTTTCGTGAGCCCTGCCTGAGGAGAGCCCGACGCTTGCCGTTTGCACCGACTTGCCCCATGTAGGCGCGACCCGCCCGTTTCGAGCCGCCATGCCGATCTCCAAGAAGACCTACATCCGCGTCACCGCGCTGCTGCTGCTGCTCGGCCTCAGCGCGCTGGGCGGCATCGTCGCGGCCTCGCTGGTCCTGGTGGCGCGGACCCAGGACCAGTTCGCCGAGGTCCTGGCGGCGCGCCAGGTGCGCAGCGGCGCCGCCGACCTGCTGTCGATGGTCCAGGACATGGAGACCGCCCAGCGCGGCTACCTGCTGACCGACGAGGCGGCCTACCTCGATCCCTACCGGCTGGCGGCGCGGCGCATCGTGCCGGCCTTCGAGGACCTGCGCGAGGCGCTCAGGGGCTATCCCGACCTGGCGCCCGTGCTCGAGCAGCTGGGCGCCACGCTGGCCGCCAAGCTCGAGGAGATCGAGGAGACGATCCGGCTGTCCGACGACGGCGAGCGGGCGCGTGCCGTCGCGATCATCGAGACCGACCGCGGCAACCAGATGATGAACCGGCTGCGCGGCGACCTCGAGCGGCTGCGCGAGTCCGCCGAGGTCCGGCTTCAGCTGAGCATCGCCAGCCAGGAGCGCAGCGCCCTGCTGCTGCGCTGGGTCTCCATCCTCGGCGCCGCCGTGGTGATCGCGGTGGTCGCCGGCGCGATCCTGCTGATCGCCGGCTACACCCGCGACCTGGCGCGCGCGCGCAGCGAGGTCGAGCAGCTCAACGCCGATCTCGAGGAACGGGTGCGCGACCGCACCGCCGACCTGCTGCGCGCGAACGAGGAGGTCCAGCGCTTCGCCTATATCGTGACCCACGACCTGCGCGCGCCGCTCGTCAACATCATGGGCTTCACCGCCGAGCTGGAGGCCAGCCTGGCATCCCTGCAGGCCTATGTCGCGCAGGTCATCGACCAGCGGAACGGCCATGGCGAGGGGGCGAGCGCGGGCGAGGGGGCGAGCGCGGGCGAGGCGACGGGCGCGCAGGTCGCGCAGGTCGTCGAGGACCCGGCGACCGCCGAGGCGCGCATCGCCATCGAGCAGGACCTGCCGGAGGCGATCGGCTTCATCCGCTCCTCGACGCGCAAGATGGACGGCCTGATCAACGCCATCCTGAAGATCTCGCGCGACGGCAGACGGCCGCTGAAGCCCGAGCCGGTCGACCTCCAGGCGCTGCTCCAGAGCCAGATCGACGGCATCCGCCACCGCATCGCCGAGAGCGATGGCACGGTCGAGCTCGACGTCGAGGCCGGCAGCCTGGTCAGCGACCGCCTGTCGCTGGAGCAGATCTTCGGCAACCTGATCGACAACGCGGTGAAGTACCGCCATCCCGAGCGGCCGCCCGCGCTGTCGGTCTCGGTGCGCGCCCTCGGCTCGGGCTATCTGGTCGCCGAGGTCCGCGACAACGGCCGCGGCATCGCCGCCCAGGACCAGGAGCGCGTCTTCGAGCTGTTCCGGCGCGCCGGCAGCCAGGACCAGCCGGGCGAAGGCATCGGCCTGGCGCACGTGCGGACCCTGGTGCGCTCCCTCGGCGGCGACATCGGCCTGCGCTCCGAGGCCGGCCAGGGCTCGACCTTCCGGGTCCAGCTGCCGCGCGACCTGAAGACAATCCTGAGGAGTAGAGGCCAATGAGCGGAGAAGGCAGAGCGGTCACCATCGTCATGATCGAGGACGACGAGGGCCATGCCCGGCTGATCGAGAAGAACATCCGCCGCGCCGGCGTCAACAACGAGATCCTGCCCTTCGCCGACGGCACCTCGGCGCTGGACTACCTGTTCGGGCCCGACGGCAGCGGCGAGGTCAGCAAGGGGCGGCACCTGCTGGTGCTGCTCGACCTCAACCTGCCGGACACGACGGGCGTCGAGATCCTGGAGCGGGTCAAGAACAACCCCCACACCCGGCGCACGCCGGTCGTCGTCCTGACCACGACCGACGACGCCCGCGAGATACAGCGCTGCTACGATCTCGGCGCCAACGTCTATATAACCAAGCCGGTCGACTACGAGAGCTTCGCCAATGCGATCCGCCAGCTCGGCCTGTTCTTCTTCGTGATGCAGGTTCCGGAAACCGAGTGACCATGCCGAACCGCGACGTCACCATTCTCTACATCGACGACGATCCGGGGCTCGGCCGGCTCGTGCAGAAGGCGCTCGGCCGGCGCGGCTACCGGGTCGAGACCGCGGAGACCGCCGACGCCGGCCTGGACCGGCTCGCCCAGGGCGACATCGACGTGATCGCCCTCGACCACTACCTGCCCGGCGGCACCGGGCTCGAGGTGCTGACGACCCTGAGCGACCTGCCCGGCGCGCCGCCGGTGGTCTACGTCACCGGCTCGGCCGAGACCGCGATCGCCGTCGACGCGCTCAAGGCCGGGGCCTGCGACTACGTCCCCAAGGCGACCGCCGAGGAGTTCCTGGCGCTGCTCGGCAGCGCCGTCGACCAGGCCATCGACAAGGCGCGCCTGGGCCGCGAGAAGGAGCGCGCCGAGCGCGAGATGCGCGAGGCCAAGGAACGCGCCGAGCTGCTGCTCGGCGAGGTCAACCACCGGGTCTCGAACAGCCTGGCCCTGGTCGCGGCGCTGGTCTCGATGCAGGCCAAGGCGGCCGCCCAGCCGGCCGCGCGCGAGGCCTTGAGTGAGACCCAGGCGAGGATCCTCGCGATCGCCGGCATCCACCGCCGCCTCTACACCTCCCACGACGTGCGGGTCGTCGAGCTCGCGGACTACCTGCGCAGCCTGATCGACGACCTCGAGGCCTCGATGAAGACCGTCGGCCACGGCGCCCAGGTGCGCCTGGAGGTCGGCCAGCTCGCGGTGCCGACCGACAAGGCGGTCTCGATCGGGGTGCTGCTCACCGAGCTCGTCACCAACGCCTTCAAGTACGCCTACCCGGGACGCATCGACGGCGAGGTCAGGGTTCGCTTCACGCCGATCGAGGGCGGCGCGGAGCTCTGCGTCGAGGACGACGGCGTCGGCTGGAGCGGCGAGGGCGAGGCCAAGGGCACCGGCCTGGGCAGCCGCATCGTCAAGGCGATGGCCAGCAATCTCGGCGGCTCGGTGGTCTACGACCGCTGCGCGGTCGGCACCCGTGCCCGGCTGAACTTCAAACTCGAGATCGACGCCTAGACCAAATCATGACCGGTCGACACGGTCGCGCAGGCGCCGGATGAAGCCGCCGGCCTCGTCGCGCATCTCGTCGGCCTCCTCGTCGACCCGGTCGATGAAGGGCTCGATGCGCTCGGCGCGGAAGCGCGCAATGAAGCGCCAGATCTGCCAGGCGACGAACAGCAGCAGCAGCAGCAGGGCGATGTTGAACCAGGGGATCGGCGTGTGGTCGGCGCTCTCGACCCGCTCCAGGTCGACCACGTTCGGGAACATCGAGAACATCGGGATGCGCCAGCCGTAGTGGGTCGCCTGCACCCACTTCGGCGTCTCCGCGCTGGACACGAGGTTCTGCGCCTCGGCCTGCAGGTTGCCGCTGTCGAACTTGAAGTACCAGGGAAAGCCCCAGCCGGTCTCCTCGTTGCGATAGACGCGGGGTCGGCCGTCCTCCCAGACGGCGTTGATGAAGCGGACGTCGCGCGTGCCGGCGGCGCTCTCGGGCTGGCGGCCGCTGCCGGCGATGTCGACCCGCTTCACGTCGGTGCCGACGATCCGCACGACGTCTTTGGACGGCAGATAGAAATGCAGGAAGCCGCCGACGACGAGCAGCAGCAGGACGATCAGGACGGGCTTTACGAAGCGCATGGGACCCCGGCAGGGAACTGGATTGGCTACACTAATCTAGGCTGCCAGGAACGCCGACGCGACCTCCTTCGCCGGGACAGCCTCCGCGGCGCCGCGCCCGGGGGCTCACCGAGCGGGTGCGGGGCGCGCGGTCGCCGGTGGAACGGCCCGGGGTGCGACCTCGGCCAGCAGATCGCGGCGCATCGAGGGCGACGCCGCGTCGGGCCCGACGAAGAGCGCCAGTATCCCCGCCATGAAGCGGTGGTCGCCGGTCGTGATCCTCGGACGGCCGTTGACCTCCATCAGCGTGCCGCGCCCGGGCGCGAAGCTGAACAGCAACTCGTCGCCCGACTCCAGCCCGGCGTACGTGACCTTCAGGGTTTCCTGATCGGCCGGGGCCAGGGGCGGCAGCAGCTTCTCGGCCCATTCCTCGGGGATCGTCTCGGGCAGCTCACCGCCGAACAGCATCTCGACGCGGAAGGCCTTGGCGAGTCCGGGCCGCCCCAGCTCCCGGGACTCCCGGCGCGCCGGCGGCAGGTAGAGCTCGACCCGGTAGAGATCGATCCACAGCAGACGGCGCACCGCCTCGCCGGCCCGCACCAGCGGCCCGCCCGCGACCGCCAGCTCGGCAGGCCCCGCCGCAGCCGCCTCGCGGCCGCCTGCGCCCAGCGTCGCCCCCAGGAGCAGGGCCAGGGCAAGCCCCGGGAGCAGCATCGTTCGCTTTGGCGGCAAGGCTTTGCGCATCGTTCTTCATTCCTCGATTGTGGACGGCAAGGGCGTCGCTGCCCCTTTGATGCAACGCCGCGCAGGCGGCGGCGTTCCGGGTCCGGCCGGCCGAACGGCCGCTCCACGACGCTGGCGCCGGCCCGTCGCCGGGCGCCTCTGGCAGGGTCGCGCCGGGCTTCCCATTTGTTGGGCGGAGCGTCCCAAGCCGTCGAGCGGAGCAACAGGCATGGCCAAGCCGGATCCCCGGAACCTCATGTGGTCGGAGGCAGTCGAGATGCTGAGCCGCGCCGAGCGGCTGCATCGCCAGGCCTTCCGCCCGGTTCGGACGCGCTCCCACGCGCCCTGCTGGGAACCGCCTGTCGACATGCTCGAGACCGAGCGCGAGCTGCTGGTGCTGGCGGCCCTGCCCGGCGTCGACCCGCAGGGCATCAGCGTCGCCATCGAGAACGGCCAGCTGCTGATCGCCGGCGAGCGGCGCCTGCCGCCGCAGCTGCGCACCGCCGTCATCCATCGCCTGGAGCTGCCTCAGGGGCGCTTCGAGCGCCAGCTGCCCCTGCCGCCGGGCCGCTACGAGGTGGCGCCGCCCGAGATGGTCGACGGCTGCCTCGTCGTCGTGCTGCGCAAGCTGGCCTGAGGGAAGGACGGACATGACATCCTCGACGCGGGCGGCCTTCGCCGCCGAGGTCGGCACCGGCACGGCGCCGCAGGCGGGCCCCGAGCTGGCTTCCGACGCGCTCATCATCCTGCCGGTGCGCAACTTCGTGCTGTTTCCCGGCGTCGTCATGCCGGTCGCGCTCGGCCGTCCGGCCTCGATCGCCGCCGCCCAGGAGGCGGCGCGCCAGGGTCGCCCGATCGGCGTGCTGATGCAGCGCGACGCGGCACAGGACGAGCCGGCGACGGTCGACCTGCACCGCACCGGCACGATCGCCAACATCCTGCGCTACGTCACCGGGCAGGACGGCTCCCACCACCTGATCTGCCAGGGCGAGCAGCGCTTCCAGGTCGAAGCCTTCGTCCAGGAGCAGCCCTTCCTCGCCGCCCGCGTGAAGCGCCTGGAAGAGCCGGCGGAGGACTCGCCGGAGATCGAGGCACGCTTCCTCAACCTGAAGGCCCGCGCCGGCGAGGCCCTGCAGCTGCTGCCGCAGACGCCGCCCGACCTGGCGGCGGCGATCTCCGGCACCAGCTCGCCGAGCGCGCTGACCGACCTGGTCGCCGCCTACATGGACGCCAGCGCCGAGGAGAAGCAGGAGATCCTCGAGACGCTCGACCTCACGACCCGCATGGACCGGGTCGCCCGCCTGCTGGCCGAGCGCATCGAGGTGCTGCGCCTGTCCCACGAGATCGGCCAGCAGACCCGGGCCTCCCTCGACGAGCGCCAGCGCGAGGTGCTGCTGCGCGAGCAGATGGCGGCGATCCAGCGCCAGCTCGGCGAGGACGACGGCAAGGCGGAGGAGGTCGCCGAGCTGACCAAGGCGATCGACGAGGCCGGCATGCCCGAGGAGGTCGAGCAGGCGGCCCGCAAGGAGCTGCGCCGGCTCGCGCGGATGCCCGATGCCGCGGCCGAGTACGGCATGATCCGGACCTACCTGGACTGGCTGATCGAGCTGCCCTGGGCGCTGCCCGAGCCGCCGCCGATCGAGATCGCCGAGGCCCGGCGCATCCTCGACGAGGATCACTTCGGCCTCGACAAGATCAAGCGCCGCATCGTCGAGTACCTGGCGGTGCGCAAGCTGGCGCCGCAGGGCAAGGCGCCGATCCTCTGCTTCGTCGGTCCGCCCGGCGTCGGCAAGACCTCGCTCGGCCAGTCGATCGCCCGCGCCATGAATCGCAAGTTCGTCCGGGTCAGCCTGGGCGGCCTCCACGACGAGGCCGAGATCCGCGGCCATCGCCGGACCTACATCGGCGCGCTGCCCGGCAACATCGTGCAGGCGATCCGCAAGTGCGGCGCGCGCGACTGCGTGATGATGCTCGACGAGATCGACAAGATGGGCGCCGGCATCCACGGCGACCCCTCCTCGGCGATGCTGGAGGTCCTGGATCCCGAGCAGAACAACTCCTTCCGCGACAACTACCTGGGGGTGCCCTTCGACCTGTCACGGGTCGTCTTCATCGCCACCGCGAACCTGCTCGACACCATCCCCGGCCCCCTGCGCGACCGCATGGAGGTGATCAGCCTGTCCGGCTACACCGACAGCGAGAAGCTGGAGATCGCCAAGCGTTACCTCGTCGGCCGCCAGCTCGAGGCGAACGGGCTGGGCAAGGGCCAGGTCGAGATCGACGACGAGGCGCTGGCCGAGATCATTCGCGGCTACACCCGCGAGGCCGGGGTGCGCAGCCTGGAGCGCGAGATCGGCCGAGTCCTGCGCCACGTCGCGGTCGGCATCGCCGAGGGCACCGAGACCCATGCGCGCATCGGCATGGCGGAGCTGGGCGAGCTGCTCGGGCCGCGCCGCTTCGACGACGAGGTCGCGCTGCGGGTCAGCCTGCCGGGCGTCGCCACGGGCCTGGCCTGGACGCCGGTCGGCGGCGACATCCTGTTCATCGAGGCGACGCGCAGCCCCGGCGGCGGCAAGCTGATCCTGACCGGCCAGCTCGGCGAGGTCATGCGCGAGAGCGCCCAGGCTGCCCTCAGCCTGGTCAAGGGCCGCGCCGAGGCGCTCGGCATCGACTCCGAGCTGTTCGAGAAGCAGGACATCCACATCCACGTGCCGGCCGGCGCGACCCCGAAGGACGGCCCCAGCGCCGGCGTCGCCATGACCCTCGCCCTGGTCTCGGTGCTGACCGGACGGACCCTGCGCAGCGACACCGCCATGACCGGCGAGATCTCGCTGCGCGGCCTGGTGCTGCCGGTCGGGGGCATCAAGGAGAAGGTCACCGCCGCGGCGCGCGCAGGGATCACCCGCGTGCTGCTGCCGGCGCGCAACCGCCGCGACTACGAGGAGATTCCGAAGGACGCGCGCGAGCGGCTGGAGTTCGTCTGGCTCGAACGCATCGACGAGGCGGTCGAGGCCGCCCTGGAGCCGACCGGCGCGGAACCGGGGAAGGTCGCGGCGCGCGCCTGAGGCGGCGCGCTTCGCCGTCTCTGGCGTTGGCCTGGGCCCGCGTCGGCAGGGGAGCCGATCCCGCCGTCGCTTCGTCCGGAGCGCCGCTGCCACGTCCCTCGACAAGCTCGGGACGAAGCGGATTCTGGAGCGGCGTCCCGAGCTGTCGAGGGACGTGGCAGCGCCAGCTTCGACCTTCGCCGTCTCAGCCGAACGAGCCGGCGAGCAGCAGGACCAGCGCCAAGCCGACGAGGCCGGCGACGAAGACGACCCGCTGCCAGCGCGCCTTCAGGATGACCTCCCCCTGTCGCGCCTTATCGCCCGAATACTCTCGCGGACCCTGCCCGCGCTCGCCTGTCCTGGCCATGCGCTCGCTCCCTGCGACGGACTCTTGCGCTCCTGAGAACAGCAGGGGCGACGCCGGGGTTCCGCGGCCCGGGCGGAAAACCCTGGCGGCGCGGAGGGCCCCGAGGCTATCAGCGCGGCATGATCCTGGAAGCCGACAGGGTCGCGGCCTTCTGGCTGGCGACGGAGCGCATCGGCGCCGCGGACTGGCCGCGCCTGGCGAGCCTGCTCGACGAGGCCGAGCGCCGGCGCGCCGCGCGCTTCCACTTCGAGCGCGACCGGCAGGTCTACATCGCGGCGCACGCCCTGCTGCGCGCCACGCTGTCGGGCCTGACCGGCCGGGCGCCGCAGGACTGGCGCTTTGCGGTCGACGACTACGGCAAGCCGGAAGCGATCCTGCTGCCCGGCGAGCCGCCGCTGCGCGCCAACCTGTCCCACACCCGCGGCCTCGCCGCCGTCGCCGTGACCCTGGAGCGCGACCTCGGCGTCGACGTCGAGTGGCTGGAGCGCGGCGGCAGCACCCTGGAGATCGCCGACCGCTTCTTCGCGCCGGCGGAATGCCGGCAGCTGGCGGCGGTGCCCAGGGAGCGGGTCGAGGCGACCTTCCTCGCCTTCTGGACCCTGAAGGAGGCCTACATCAAGGCGGTCGGGCAGGGCCTCTCGCTGCCCCTCGACGCCTTCGCCTTCACCCTCGATCCCGCCGGCCAGCCGCTCGCCATCGGCTTCCTGCCGCCGATCGTCGACGAGCCGTTGCACTGGCTGTTCCGCCGCTTCCGCCCGGGCCCCGCCCACGCCCTGGCCGTCGCCGTGCGCGACCCCGACCCGGCGCGCCTGACGGTGACGGCCGCGCCCGCCGACCTCGCCGCGCTGCTCGCCCTGGCGGACTAACCCGGATCTCTCGGACCGGCCGGCCCCGGCAGGATCTCGCGCAGGTAGGGCAGCAGCCCCAGGCTCCGGTCCCACTGGCGAGGGTAGCCGAGCGAGACCTCCTCGAAGCGGGTGCCGTCGCGCCAGTCGGTGCGGCGCACGTGCAGGTGGCCGTAGACGACGACCTTGGCGTTGAAGCGGCGGTGCCAGTCCTCGGTGCGGGTCGTGCCGCACCAGGGCGAGAAGCGCGGCACCCGGGGAATCCGCACCAGCTCCTGGCGCAGCGGGAAGTGGTTGACCAGCACTGTCGGCAGGTCCGGCTCGAGCGCCGAGAGGCGCGCCTCGGCGTCCGCGCAGCGCGCCCAGCACCAGGCCTCGCGCGAGGCGTAGGGCTCGGGGCTGAGCAGCAGCTCGTCGGCGCAGACCGAGGCCTGCTCGCGCGCCCAGGGCACGACCGCCTCGCGGGAGATCTCCGGCGGCCGGAAGCTGTAGTCGTAGAGCAGGAACAGGGGCGCTACGACGCAGGGGCCGCCCGGGCCGGTCCACAGCGGGTAGGGGTCCTCCGGCGTCACGACGCCGAAGCCGCGCGCCAGCGCGACCAGCGCCTCGTACTTGGCGAGGCCGCGCAGCTCGGGCGAGCGGCGGCCGTCGGCCTCCTCCTCCGGCACGGTCCAGAGCTCGTGGTTGCCCGGCACCCAGAAGACCTTGGCGAAGCGCTCGCTCGCCAGCGCGAAGAGGTCGCGGACATGGTCGAGCCGCTCGGCGATGTCGCCGCCCAGGATCAGCCAGTCGTCGGAGCGCGCCGGCAGTCCGGCCAGCGCCTCGCGGTTGGTCGGGTTGGCCAGGTGGAGGTCGCTGATCGCCAGGAGTCGCATGGCGCGGACCCTACCAGCGCGCCTGCCCGCAGCGCAAAGCGCGCTCCCGTGCCGGGATGCCGCAGGTGAGGGGAGTCGCCTGTCCGGCGGCAACGCCCGTGCTTGACGGGCCGGCGCGCGGCGGGCTCTTCTGCCGGGCCCGCCGCGGCGGCAGTCTGAGGGTCCGCCCATGCGCTACGAAACCCTGTCGGTCGGCTTCGACGGCGGCCTCTGCCGGGTCCGCTTCGATCGCGCCGACGCGGGCAACGCCATCACCGACCGCCTGGTCGCGGAGCTCGGCGCGGTGCTGGCGCGCTGCGAGGCGTCCGAGGAGCCGGCGGTGACGGTGGTCGTGCTGGAGGGCTCGCCGGAGGTCTTCTGCGCCGGCGGCGACTTCGAGGCGACGGCGGCCGGCGAGGTCAGCGACCCGGGGCCGCTCTACGATCTCTGGTTACGCCTGGCGAGCGGGCCCTTCGTCAGCATCAGCCTCGTCCAGGGCCGCGCCAACGCCGGCGGCCTCGGCTTCGTCGCCGCCTCGGACATCGTGCTGGCCGGGCGGGGCGCCAGCTTCGGCCTGTCGGAGCTGCTGTTCGGCCTGTTCCCGGCCTGCGTGCTGCCGTTCCTGATCCGCCGCGTCGGCCGCCAGAAGGCGCACTACATGACCCTGATGACCCGGCCGCTGGGCGCCGAGGAGGCGCTCGCCTGCGGCCTCGCCGACGCCCTCGACGAGGACCCGGAGCGCCTGCTCGGCGCGCACCTGGCACGCCTGCGCCACCTCGGCCGGCCGGCGCTCGCGCGCTACAAGGGCTATCTGGGGGAGATCTCGGGCGAGTTGGAGCGCTGCCGGCCGGCGGCGCTAGCGGCCAACCGCGCGCTCTTCGCCGACCCGGCCGTCCAGCGCAACATCCGCCGCTACGTCACCGAGCTCAAGTTCCCCTGGGAGAGCTGAGGGCTCCCTCTGCGCCCTGGCTGCGCAGGTCGAGCCGCCCTTGACAGGTGGCGCTGCGGCGATTTGCTGTCGCGGCGTCCGGCACCATCGCCTAGCCTCGGACCGCAGCGGCATTGAGGGGAGAGGGAGATGCACGACGACGACACGGTCTACCAGGTGGTCGTGAACGGGGAGGAGCAGTACTCGATCTGGCCCGCCGAACGCGAGCTGCCGCTCGGCTGGTCGCCGGCCGGCAAGCAGGGCAGCAAGCAGGAGTGCCTCGACTACATCGAGGAGATCTGGACGGACATGCGCCCGCTCTCGCTGCGCAAAAAAATGGAGGAGGGCGGCGCCTGACGCCCGCGCGCTCAGGCGCCCGTCGGCAGCGCCTCTCCGGAGAAGATCCGCCGGTAGCGCTCGACCATGACGTCCTCGGCGAACTCCTGACGCGCCCGCTCGCGGTTGGCGGCGCCGAGGGCCGCGGCCCCGGCCGGGTCGTCGAGCAGGGCCGCGAGCGACTCGGCGAGCGGCCCCGCCTCGCGGCCGCGCACGTGGCGGCGATTGCCCTCGGCGACCATGGTCGCGACGTCGCCGACATCGGTCGAGGCGACGGGCAGGCCGGCCGCCATGGCCTCGACCAGGCTGATCGGCATCTGCTCGGTGTCCGAGGAAATCGCGTAGGCGGTCATGGCGCCGAGCAGGCGGCCGGGGCGGTCGAGGTAGCCGGTGAAGGTGACGCGCCCGGCGAGGTCCGGCTTCGAGGCGCGGGCCTCCAGGGCGGCGCGCTCGGGGCCGTCGCCGATGATCGCCAGATGGCCGGGCCGGCCGGGCGCGACGACCCCCAGCCGGAAGGCCTCGAGCAGACGGCCGAGGTTCTTCTCCGGCCGCAGGGCGGCGAGGGTGCCGATCACGGGCTCGTCCCGCGCGAGGCCGTGGGCGGCCAGCAACGCGCGGTCGGGCGGAGCGGCCAGCTCCTCGGTGCGGATGCCGTTCGGCAGGTAGATCAGGCGCTCGTCCGGCAGGCCCCAGGCGTCGCGCGCGATGGCCTGCAGGGTCCGCGACGGCACGACCACGCAGCGCGCGCGGCCATAGACGAAGCGACGCAGGCGCGTGCGCCGCGGCAGCGGCCGCTCGGCCTCCTCAGGCCCGAAGCCGTCCTCGACGTCGACGTGCGGGCAGACCGGTGCCAGGGCGTTGACCAGTCCCCACTCGACGGCGCCCCAGTTGTAGGTCACCAGCAGGTCGGGCCGCAGCGCCGCCAGGCGCCGCCGGAAGCGCCAGAGGTTGCGCAGCGGCTCGCCCTTGTCGTGGGCGAAGGGCACCAGCTCGACCGGCGCGCCCGCGGGCAGGCGCTCCATGGTCCGGTTCTCGCCGTTCATCGCCAGGACCTGGTGCTCGAAGGCGTCGCCGAGGCCGCGCACGAGCTGGACGAAGCGGATCTGCGGGCCGCCGACGTCGAAGGTCGAGAAGACGTGCAGCAGGCGGCGCCAGGGCCGCCGCGCGGCCTCGGCCATCAGGTGCCGCTCCGCCGGGCCGCCGGCTGTTCGGCCGGGTCCGGGCGCGCCGCCGGCTCCTCCCCGGCGAGGCAGCGCTCGTAGAAGGCCGCCGGGTCGGAGACCGGCTGCCAGCCGAGCGCGCGCTGCGCGTCGGAGACGTCGAAGCGCGCGGTCAGCCCGCGCGAGCGGATGTCGCGGAAGTAGGGCCAGGCGGCGCGGCGCCCGATCGCGCGCTTGACGCCCCACTTGGCGACCTCCTCGGCCCACAGGCGGCGAGGCGCCTGGGGATGGAAGACCAGCGGCCGGCCGGTGCGCCGGCCGACCTCGGCCAGGTACTCGCGGGCGCTCGGCCGCACGGCGCCGACCAGGTTGAAGCTGCGCCCCTCGATGTCCGGCTGCCGGCAGGCGGCCTCGATGGCGGCGGCGACGTCTTCGGCCAGGACGAAGGGCAGGGGGTTGTCGCCGCGGTTCCAGCCGACGCAGTGCTGCTCGTTGTTGAACAGGCCGAGGCCGCTGTGGAAGGGGCTGGTGCCGGCGCCGACGACGAGGCCGGGGCGCAGCACCACGACCGGGAGACCCCGGCTGCGATGCAGCGCCAGCAGCGCCTCGTCGGCCTCGGCCTTCGCGCGGGCGTAGTCGGCGCGCTGCTCGCCCTGTGGGTCGGCCGGGGTTTCGCCGGTCACCACGGCTTCCTCGCCGAGGTAGAGCCCGGCGATCGAGCCGACGTGGACCAGGCGCCGGACGCCCCTGTCGAGGCAGGCCTCGGCGACGGTCACGGCGCTGCCGACCAGCGCTGCGCGGATCTCCTCGAAGGAGCCGCCGCCGCCGCCGTGGGCGAGGTTGACGACGATGCCGGCCTTGCCGATCGCCCTGCCGACCGCCTCGGGGTCGCGCACGTCGCCTTGCAGCAGCCGCACCCGGGGATGGGTGTAGAGGGCGGGCAGGTTGCGCAGGTTGCGCGCCATCACCCCGACCGTGTGGCCGGCATCGAGCAGTCCGGCGACCGTGTGGCGGCCGATGAAGCCGGTGCCGCCGAGCACGGCGACGTCCCAGTCCTGGGCGTCTGCCGAGACCGGCTCCGCGCCGCGGGACTTGGTGGGCGAGGCTTTGGCGGGCGCAGGAAAGGCGCGCTCGGCGAGCTCGGCGCAAAGCGCCACGAGGTCCGCCCCGAAGGCGAGGTCGGAGCGCGGCGGACGGCCGGCGTCGAGCGCCTCGTGGAAGGCCGCGATGCTGCCCTGCATGGACTTGAAGAAGGGGTCCGAGCGGGGCTGCAGCTTGACCAGCGAAGCCAGATAGTTGGAGGCGTTGCGGCGGCCGGCGCGCAGCAGCTCGCCGGCGTTGGCCCGGTTCGCCAGGTAGGCGTCGACGAAGTCGATCCAGGGTCCGCGTCGGCGCGTGTGGAAGCGGTTGCCGAGCATGTCGGCGACGGCGACGCCGTCGTCGCAGGTCGCCGTCAGCGTCCAGTCGGGGAAGCCGGCGCCGACCCGGAACTGCAGGGTCACGGGCAGGGCCTCGCCCTCGAGCAGCGCCGTGCAGGACTCGTAGAAGCGCACGCCGGGCGATATCTCGCGGAACGGGCCGGCCTGGGCGGCGCGCACCGTCACCTTGCCGGCGAGGCCGACGACCTGCGACAGCGGATGCACCGCCTGCTCGAGCAGCAGGTTGAGGGGCCGGTCGAACATCCAGTGGCCGAACTGCCCGGCGGCGAGCTGGCGCAGCGGCACGTTGAAGCTGCAGTGCAGCGCCCGCAGCGGACCCAGGCTGCCGTCGTCGAGCGCATCCTTGAGGGCGAGAAAGGCCGGGTGGTGCAGGAAGTTGTGGTTGACCCCGGCGGCGATCCCCGCGGCCTCGGCCGCGGCGCGCAGTTCGGCGCTCTCCGCGACGGTGGCCGCGACCGGCTTTTCGATCAGGGCCGGCAGGCCGGCCTGCAGCCAGGGCAGCGCCGCGCGCGCATGCAGATTGGGCGGCGTCAGGATGTGCGCACGATCGGCGACGCCGGCGGCGATGGCCTCGGCCGAATCGGCGAAGTGCGCCGGGACGCTCCACCGTCCGGCGAGCCCCCGCCGGGCGGTCTCGGAGGGGTCGACGACGGCCGCGATGCGCGTGTTCGGAAGTCCGCTCAGGACCTCGGCGTGGGTTTCAGCGATCACGCCGGCGCCGACGAGGCAGATCCTTCGCATGACACTCCTGCTCTCTAGCTTCTTGGGACTCCGCCGCAGCGGGCGACAAGCGGAAAGGGGCGCACCGCTCCCGGGGCACCCACGCCGCTCCGCTGCGGCCAAAGTCCTGCGGCCCGCCATCGGTTCCAAAGAATCGCGCCGCGCGTCGTCGAAGCGGCGGTGGGGCCGCTACTCCTCGCGGAAGGCGAGCCTCAGGCTGGAGAACAGCGGGTCGGTCAGGTAGTCGAGCAGGGTGCGGTCGGAGCCGAGGATCAGCACCTCGGCCGGAGCGCCCGGCCGAAAGGCGCCGGTGGGCAGCTTGCCGAGCTCGCTCTCGTCGACCGCGACGCGGACGCTGTAGTAGGCCGTGTTGGTCGCCTCGTCGAGCAGGCGGTCGGCCGAGACCACGGCAACGCTGCCGAAGACCGGCGCCTGGTTGCGGTCCGTGAGGCCGGAGAATCGGATCTCGCTGCGGCGCCCGACGGCGACGTTGTCGACGTCCGCCGGCGCCACCATGGCCTCGATGACCAGTGCCTCGTCGCGCGGGACGATCTCCATCAGGGTCTCGCCGGGCCTGACCACGGAGCCCGGCCCGTGGCCCATCATCTTGACGACGTAGCCGGCGGCCGGCGCACGCAGCGCCAGGCGGTCGAGACGGTCGCCGGCGGTGGTCGCTCGCCCGGTCAGGTCGCCCAGCTCGCTCTGCGCGGCGCGGAACTGCTTTGAAGCCTCCTCGGCCATGCTCGTCTCGAGCTGCAGCACCTCCAGCTCGCTCTCCGTTACCTGCTGCTGCTGCTGCGCCATCTGGGCGCGGGTCCCGCTGCCGATGCCGCGCAGCCGCTCGCGCTCGCGCTCCAGGGCGAGGAGGCGGGTCTTGGGTGCGTAGCCCTTCTTGTGGAGCGTGGTCGCCCCGGCCAGCTCCTCCGTCACCAGCTCGATCTGGCGGTTCGTCGAGGCCAGCTCGTCGGCCATGGCGGCGAGGCGCTCCTCGGCGTGGGCGCGCCGGTTGGCCAGGATGTCCCGCTCGCCGACCAGCTTGGCGCGCCGCGCCTGGAAGTGCTTCTGCTCCGAGCGCAGCACGCCGGCGACCGCCGGGTCGCGCTCGGCGTCGGCCTGCAGGTCGGATGGGAAGGCGACCGACGACAGCCCCTCCTGCTCTGCGGTGGTGCGGGCGATCTGGGCGCGCGCCGCGGCGATCCTGAGACTCAGCGCCTGGCTCTCGGCCTGGTCCTGGAGCGGGTCGAGGCGCACCAGCGGCTGGCCCTGGGCGACGAGGTCGCCTTCGCCGACCAGCACCTCGCGGACGATCCCGCCCTCCAGGTGCTGCACGGCCTTGCGGTCGGTCTCGATCACGACGGAGGCGCTGGCGATCACGGCGCTGGCCAGGTGCGCGCTCAGCGACCAAGCGAGGAAGCCGCCGAAGGCGACGAGCAGGACCAGGAGGCCGAGGCGCGTGGAGCCACCCCAGGCGACCGGGTGACTCTCGAGGCCCTGCGGCGTGCCCGGCGGGGTCGGAACGAGGGTGGTTAGCGACATGGCTGCTGGCCCTGGGTTGGAGGTTCGCGGGTCGCTTCGCGCGGCGGTTCGGCTCTCGGCAGTTCAGCTCTGGGCAGTTCAGCTCTGGGCAGTTCAGCTCTGGGCAGCCGCTTCGGCCAGGCGGTGCCTTGCGCGGGCGGCGACGTCCAGCGGCATCACCTGGCCGCGTGGCTCGGAGGCTGCGCCGTCCGCCGCCGGGGCTTCTTTGGGAGCGCGCTGGGGAAAGGCCGCCGCGATCCGGCCCTCGCCCGCAGCGGGAGCGGCAAGGGGCTCGGCCGCCTCGCCGACGGCGTCGCGGCGCTTGCGGATGCCGCTGACGCGCCCGTCCTCCAGCATCACCAGCGCGTCGATGGCGTCCAGGATGCCGCTGCGGTGGGAGACGACTACGATGGCGGCGCCGCGCTGCTTGGCGTCCCGGATGGCGCTTGAGAGCTTGCGTTCCCCGGCCTCGTCGAGATGGGCGTTGGGCTCGTCGAGCAGCAGCAGCTTCGGGTCCCCGTAAAGCGCCCGTGCCAGGCCGATCATCTGCCGCTGTCCGGCCGAGAGCGCATGATCGCCAGGGCCGATCAGGGTGTCGTAGCCGTCCGGCATCGCCAGCACCGTCTCGTGGACGTTGGCGCGCCGGGCGGCGGCGACGACGGCCTCGGAGTCGATCGCGCCGAAGCGGGCGATGTTCTCGCCGACCGTGCCGGGGAACAGCTCGACGTCCTGGGGCAGGTAGCCGACGTGCGGGCCGAGCTGCCCCCGCTCCCAGAGGTGCAGGTCGGCACCGTCGAGACGCACCACGCCCGACTTCAGCGGCCAGGTCCCGATCAGGGCGCGCAGGAGGCTCGACTTGCCCGAGCCGCTGGGCCCGACGATGGCGACCGCGGTGCCGGCCGGCACGCGCAGGTCGACGCCGCGGATCACCGGCTCCGCCCGGCCCGGCGGGCACACTACGACACCCTCCGCGCTCAGGTTGCCCAGGGGCGCCGGCAGCTCGACCCGCGGGACGTCCGGCGCCAGCGTGGCGATCGCCTCGCTCAGGTTGCGGTGGGCGCGGCTGGCCTGCTGGAAGCGCTTCCAGGCGCCGATGATCTGCTCGACCGGCTGCAGCGCGCGCTGCGACAGGATCGAGACGGCGATGATCGCGCCCGCCGAGAGCTCCTGGCCGATGACCAGCCAGGCGCCGCAGCCGAGCAGTGCGACCTGGAGCATCTGGCGCACGAACTTGGTCAGGCCGAGGTAGGTGCCGGCCCGGTCGCCGGCCCGCATGCCGGCGGCGACGGCGTGGCCGCGCATTCCGGCCAGCCGTGCAGAGAAGGGCCCGACCATGCCCATGGCGTGCATCGCCTCGCCGTTGCGCAGCGAGTTGTCCAGCAGGGTCGAGGCGGCGATCGAGCGCGCCTGCGCCTGGGCCATCGGGCGGCGCGCGCTCAACTCGTTGCCGCAGGCGAGCACCACCAGCAGCAGCGCGCCGCCGGTCGCGATCAGCCCGAGCATCGGATGCAGCAGCCAGATCGCCGCGATGAACAGCGGCGCCATCGGCGCGTCGAAGAAGGCGAGCGCCTGGCTCGAGCCGAGGAAGGACTTCAGGGTGTCGAAGTCGCGGAGCACGAGGCCGCCCTTCGCCGGGCTGTCGGTCAGGGCACGGTCGAAGGAGATGGCGAGCAGCTTTGGGACGAACTCGCGCTCCAGGCGGCCCGCCGCGCGCTGCAGGATGCGCGAGCGGATCGCGTCCAGCAGGGCCATGGCGCCCAGCAGGAAGGCGACGATGACCGCCAGCCAGAGCAACGTGGCCGCGCTGCGGCTCGACAGCACCCTGTCGTAGATCTGCATGGAGAACAGCGGCGAGGCGAAGGCCATGAAGGCGACGCCGACGCTGAACAGCGCCGTCACCCCGAAGGCTTGGCCGCAGATGCCCAGGAAGCCCGGGCCGGAGGATTGGTCGTCGGTTGGGCGCATGTCACTGGGGTATCCGGCGGAAGGAGGAGCGATCGAGGCGCGCCGGTCGCGACGGCCCCCTCGCGCCGACCGACCGGTCTCTTCGTTAGCCATGAAAGTACCCCCCATCCCTTAACAATCCGTGGAGCACCCGACGGCGGCGCTGCCCCCGTGACGCCCGCGAGAGCCGCGTGCCACGGGATCGAATCGTCCCCTGCCGAGTTGTCCTGTCGCAAAAATGCGCGAGAGGACGGCAAAACCCGGATAGCGCCGCCCCTGCGCGACGCTCCTCGGTCGACTACAAAAGGCGAGAATGTTGGCCAAATGAAGGAGCTTGGGGGGCCGGGGCGTGCCTAAGTCGCCCCCCGCGCTTCGTCACGTGGCTGCGAGGAACCAGATGGGAGAGACGATGCCAGGACAAAGCACCGTGGATGCCGCGCCCGACAGCGCGGAAGACCGCAACAACCTGACCTACCTCGCCGATGCCCTCGGCTCGGCGATGGCGGGCCGGCAGGCCGACGGGCTGGTGGCCGACGCTGCCGGCGGCGACCCGACCCGCGTGCGCGCCCTGCTCGCCGAGGTCGTCGAGGAGGCGCTGTCCCGGCACGCGCCGATGCCGCCGGCGCTCGTCTCGCTGCCCGAGGTGCTGGATCGGCTGCGCCAGCAGGCCGGCGCGCTCCAGGAGGGACAAGGCGAGGCGCTGCGGCGCCTCCAGGTCCTGGAGGAGGCCCAGACGCGTCAGCAGGCCGCGGTGGCGCAGGAGCTGGCCCAGCTCCAACAGGCGGTCGCGCGTATCCCCGAAGGCTCCGGCACACGCATCGCGCAGACCCTCGATTCCGTCGACGAGCGGATGGCCCGTCTGGCCGAGGCGACGCGCGCCGCGCGGCGCAAGCCGACCAGCCCGCTGGCTCTGGCGCTGGGTGTGGTGGCGGCCCTGGTGGCTGGCGCACTGGCCGCGGTGCTGCTCCTGTCGCTGACTCCCATTCCCCTGATCGAAGGGCTGCGCGGCGCAATCGGCGCGGGCTGAGGCGCTTTGCCCGATCAGCCCGCTGAAAGCATAAAGAGTCTCGAAACTCTCTTACTTTAAGGTTCGCCGGAATTCCTTAACTCGAGGGCCGCGCCTTTACTCGGTTTAAGAGAACGGACGCCTGATCGCCTACTCCTGATCGCCTACTACGGTGAATTCTGACGGGAGCGGGTGCGACGACCGCGGCTCTGCGCTCCATAGCGCTCCGGCAGCGGACTGCCTGTTCGTTCCCTCGCGGGTGGCCGACGATGCGGAGGACAGGGTTTGCCGGGCGAGGAAACTTTTTGCACCTTCGGCAGTTTCTGCATCGCATCGCATCCCCTGCGACGGCGCATCTATCGTGCCGGTTGTAGTGGACGCGAAGCTGGGCGGGCTTCAAGATCGGACGCGTTCCGGACTGTCGGAACACCGGTCCAACTGAGACACGAGGGGGGACTCGAGATGAGGCAATTGGCGAAGACGTGGGGCGGGGCGCTGGCGCTCCTGCTGGGGTTCGCGGTCGCGGGCTGCGCGAGCAACGACTATCCGCAGGTGCCGGCCGCCATTCCGACCTCCGGGGCCGAAGCGCCGGACTACCGCATCGGACCGCTCGATTCCGTGCAGATCTTCGTGTGGCGCGCGCCGGAGCTCACCACCAGCATCCCGGTGCGACCTGACGGCCGGATCTCGACGCCGCTGGTCGACGACATGGTCGCCGCGGGCAAGACTCCGACGCAGTTGTCCCGGGATCTCGAGGAGGCGCTGCTGCCCTACGTCCAGGACCCGGTGGTGACAGTCCTGGTCAACAGCTTCGTCGGCCCCTTCACCCAGCAGGTTCGCGTCGTCGGCGAGGCCCAGAGGCCGGTCGCTCTTCCCTACCGCACGGGCATGACCGTTCTCGACGTGATGATCGAGGTCGGCGGGCTGACCGAGTTCGCGGCCGGCAACGGCGCGGTGCTGATCCGCGGCGAGGGGCCGGACGCCCAGAGGTTCTCGCTCGCTCTGGACGATCTGCTGCGCGACGGCGACATCGACGCCAACGCTCCCGTGCTGCCGGGCGACGTCATCCTGATCCCCGAAAGCTGGCTCTAAGCATCCCGATGAACGAGGGCTTGTCGCAACTCGTACGCCTGCTCCGGTTCTACGCCTACGGCCTGTGGGACCGACGCTGGACGATCGCAGTCGTCGCCTGGGTGGTGTGCCTGGGCGGCTGGCTCTGGGTCGCCTCGATGCCCAACCGCTATACCTCGACCGCGCAAATCTACATCGACACCCAGTCCCTGCTCGGCCCCCTGATGGAGGGGCTGGCGGTGAGGCAGGACATCGAGGCGCAGGTCGACGTGGTCCGCCGCACGCTGTTGTCCCGGCCGAACATGCAGGAGCTGGCGCAGGTCACCGACCTGGACCTGCGAGCCGACACGCCGGCTCAACTCGATCGCCTGCTGGAATCGCTCTCCCAGAACATCCAGCTGCAGACGCAGGGGCCGGCACTGTTCCGCATCAGCTACAACAGCACCTCCCCGGAGCTCTCGCAGCGCGTCGTCTCAGCCTTGTTGAACATCTTCGTCGAGCGCAACCTCGGTGCTTCGCAGAGCGACGCGGACAAGGCCGAACGGTTCATCAACGAGCAGATCGCCCGACACGAGCGTGAGCTGCGGGAGGCCGAGCAGGCCGTCGCCGAGTTCCAACGGCAGCACGCCGGCGAGCTCGGCGGCAGCGATCGGGCCCTGCGCCAGATAGACGTGCAGACGACCGTCGTTCAGCGCCTGCAGGAGGAGCTGTCGTCTCTGAACTGGTCGCGCAATCAGCTGCGGATGCAGCTGGCGGAGACCCCGGAGTTCACCACGAGCACCACGGCCGGCGGCTCCTCTCCGAAGCAGCGGCAGCTGAGCCAGCTCCGCGACGAGCTGAACGCGCTGCTGCTGACCTACACCGAGCGGCACCCGGACGTGATCTCTAAGCAGAACCTGATCAACCGGCTCCAGAGCGAAGTCGGCTCGGGCGGCCGCGGTTCCTCGACGACTCAGGCGCCCAATCCGGAATACGAGGCCCTGGCCTCGGAGCTTAGGCGGGTCGAGGGCCAGATCCAGGCGACGGAGACGCGCATCGGGAACGCCCAGGCCCGCATGGAGGACCTGGAGACGCTGATCGAGCAGACCCCCGAGGCCCAGGCCCAGTTGACGCAGCTGACCCGCGACTACGACACGACCCGGCGCAACTACGAGACCCTGATTTCGCGCCGGGAGTCGGCGCGCATGGCACGCGACATGAAGGTGGAGACGAGCGCCGTCGAATTCCGGGTGGTCGAGCCGCCGATCGTGCCCGCGACGCCGAGTGGACCGCCGCACGGTCTCTACATGACGGCGGTGCTCTTCGCCGGGCTCGGTGCCGGCATCGCGCTCGCCCTTCTGAGGCTGCAGCTCGCCGGCGGCTTCCAGACCAGCGATGCGCTGGCCCGGAGCTTCGGCCTGCCCGTGCTCGGCAGCGTCAGCAAGATCAGGTCGCGCAGCCTTCCCGGAACAATGGTTCAGGGGTCGGCGTTCGTGAGTTCCGTGCTGGCTCTACTGCTGGTCTTCGGAGGGGTGCTCTACCTCTACCAGTTCAGCGACGACCAGCCCGACGTCCGGAGCCTGCTTTCGGGGTTGAACGGTAGCCTGATGGAGCAGGGCCGGCGCCTGCTCTGACGCCCGCGCGATTTCTTCAGCACAATTTTTTCCAGGATGGCCATGAGCATCATCGACAAGGCGGCGAGCAAGCGGAGCGGGGCCGGCCGATCCTCCCTGATCGACCGGGCGATGTCCCGCGGCGCGACGACCCCGACGCCGGATCCGACCCCGGCAGCCGGGCCCGTCTCCCCGTCGGCCTCCAATCCACCCGCAGCCGCGACTGCTTCCGCCGCGGACACGGCGGCGCCGATTGCGCCCGCTGCAAGTCCGGGAGCACGCGTCCAGGAGACCCCGCAGGCCGTCGTGCGACGGCGGCCGGCCTCGACCTCCAGCAGGAGCTTTCGCCCCGACTGGGACGAGCTTGAGAACCAGCGCCTGATCGGGCCCTCGCGCCACGCCAGGCGCCTCCAGCGCGAGATCCGGACGATCAAGTCGCGACTGATGTCGAGCCTCGACTTCTTCGACGTCAAGCGCGGTACGCGCGGGCGCAGCGGCCAAAACCTGGTCCTGATCACCTCGGCCCGGCAGGGCGAAGGCAAGTCATTCCTGGCGATCAACCTAGCCCTCAGCCTAGCGCTCGAGGATCGTATCCATGTGCTTCTCGTCGACGCCGACGCGATGCAGGCCAGCGTCACCAAGTTCTTCAAGATCGGCAGCGAGGAGAAAGGCCTCCTCGACCGGCTGGTCGATCCCAACATGGACCTGTCGGATGCGCTGTGGCGGGCCGAGAACTCGACACTGTCCGTCCTGCCTGTCGGGCGGTGCACCGCCAGTCCCACGGATCTCTTCGGCAGCCCGGCGATGACGCGGCTGCTCGAGGAGCTGTCAAACCGCTACCCCGACCGCCTGATCCTCTTCGATGCGCCGCCGATCCTGGCAACGCACGACCCGATGGTGCTCAGCAAGCAGATTCAGCAGATCCTGATGGTGGTGGAAGCCGGCAAGACAACCGAAGCGACGATTCGCACCGCGCTCGACGTCCTGGGCCACAGAGATCGCCTCAGCCTCGTCCTCAATCATTGTACAATCAAGGGCGACGAGGTTCAGTCCATGAGCTACGGCTATGGGCATTCGCTGTATCAAGGCGGCACGGCAGCGTCGAGAGGACAGGAAGCGGCTTGACGCGGCCGAGGTGTTCGCCCGGGGGGGAGACACGGAGTGTTCAGATATCACGGCCTGACAGGGGCAGCGCTTGCGGCGTGTGTAATGATCGGCAGCAGCCCAGCGGCGGCGGCCGACGTGCGGGTAACCAAGTCGATTGGGAGTAGCCTTACGGTGACCGACAACGTCGATCTGGCACCCGACGGCGAGGAGGAGGGCGCTTTGATCACATCCGTGTCGCCGTCCGCCAGCGTGATCGTCGACGGCAACCGGCTAGACCTGCTGTTCAGCGGCACCGTCGCCCTGCGCCATTTCTCGAACGACGACAGTTTTCTGGTCGACCAGAACGTCCTGGGCGCCGCCACCGCCGAGCTGTGGGAGGACTGGCTGTACCTCGACCTCGAGGGCTCCTCGAGCCGCCAGCTGCTCGAGCCGGCGAGCCGCGTTTCGGCCTCCGGTTCCGGCCGCGGCGACCGCGAGAGCGTGACGGTGCTGGAAGCCAGCCCCTATCTCGCCCATTCCTTCGGCAACTGGGCCGACGGGGAGCTGCGCTACCGGCGCATCGAGACCTTCGCGGGATCGGGCGACACCACCCAGGAGGAGCAGCGCCTGGAGCTGCAGAGCGGCAGCCGCTTCACCCGCACCCAGGGCGCGCTGCTGCTCGAGCATATCCGCGACGAGGGCGACTCCGACGACGACGGCTTCGCCAGCGACGACCTCGAGCGCTCGACCGCCATGGTCTCCGGCAAGTACGCGGCCTGGCGCCAGTTCTCGCCGACCGCCAAGCTCGGCTACGACGAGATCGATTCGGAAAGCTCGCGCGACCTCAGCGGTCCCTTCTATCAGGTCGGCTTCGACAGCCGCCCGGGTCCGCGTACGGAATTTTCGATCGGCGTCGGCCAGCGCTACGGCGGCCTTTGGGTCGAGGGCGACTTCGCCCACGAGATCACGCCGCGCCTGACGCTGACCGGCGCCATCAACCGAGTCCTGGAGTCGAACACCGACCGCAGGCGCGACCGGCGTCGCGAGAACGTCTTCGACCCGGTGACGGGCGAGCTGGTGATCGGGCCCGGCCCGGAGGACCTGATCGAGGACAGCCAGAGCGGCGTGGCGGTCACCTGGCGCGGCGATGTCGGCCTCTCGGGCCTCTACGGCCGCAACGCGCTCAACCTCGGGTTCGTCTACATCGACCGCGAGTTCGACACCCGCAGCGAGACGACCTATGGGCTGACCGGCCTGTGGTCACGCCAGCTATCGCGGACCTGGAGCAGCCGGCTGTCCGGCTTCGCGACCCATGTCGACGACGAAGACAGCACCAACACCTTCGGCGCCCAGGCGTCGCTCGATTACCTTATCTACACGAACACCGTGATCTCCTTCGGCGTTTCGCACACCCAGCGCCACGCCAGCGAGGAGAGCGACGAGTACACGGAAAACACGGCCTTCGTCGCGGGCCGACTAAGGTTCTGATGCAGGACATCATCGAAGACTTCTATGGCCTGAGCTCCGCGCCCTTCCGACTGACCCCGGACCCGCGCTTCTTCGTCGATACCTCGGTGCACCGCAAGGCACTGAACTACCTCAACTTCGGGCTTGAGCAGGGCGAGGGCTTCATCGTCATCACCGGCGAGATCGGGGCCGGCAAGTCGCTGATCATCGAGCACATGCTCGCCGAGGTCGACCAGACCCGGATCGTCGCCAGGACGCTGGTCACCAGCGCCGTGGAAGCCGACGAGGCCCTGAAGCTCATCGTCTCGGCCTTCGACCTCGAGGTCGAGGAGCGCCAGAAGGCGGCGGCCCTGGAGGCCTTCTCCAGCTTCCTGCGGCGCCAGCACAGCGCCGGCAAGCGGGTCCTGCTGATCGTCGACGAGGCGCAGAACATCCCCAAGCGGACGATCGAAGAGTTCCGCATGCTGACCAACTTCCAGGTCGAGGGCCGCTCGGTCTTCCAGATCTTCCTGGTCGGGCAGCCGCAGTTCCGCGACATCCTGCTCGACCCGGACCTGGAGCAGCTGCGCCAGCGCGTCGTCGCCTCCTTCCACCTGCAGCCGCTGAACCAGGACGACACGCGGCGCTACATCGAGCACCGGCTTCGGCTGGTCGGGTGGCAGGACCGCCCGGCGCTGACGCCCGGCGCCTTCCGCGCGATCCACGAGGCGAGCCGCGGCCTGCCGCGTCGGATCAACCAGATCTGCGCCCGCCTGCTGCTGTTCGGCGCCCTCGAGGAGCTCGAGGAGCTGAACGAAGCCACGGTCGCAGAGGTGCTGGAGGACCTGCGCGGGGAGCTGACCGCGGAGCCGTCCGCCGGCCAGGCCCAGCAAGGCGCCGCGAACGGCGCGGCCAACGGCACGGCGCGCGCGCCGGCGGCCGACGGCGGCAGCGAGGGCCGCCAGAGGCTCGACCTCGAGCGGCGCCTGGAGCAGCTGCTGCAGCGCTACTCGATGGGCCCTGCCCAGGGGGGCGCCGAGGCCGGAGCCCTGGCCGAGCGGGTCGAGGCCGTCGAGCAGGCCCTGGCCGAGCTCAGCCGCGGCAAGGGGGGCTTCGCCGAAAAGCGCGAGCTGACAACCCTGCGCGGGCAGCTGAAGGAGATCAAACGCACGCTCGGCTCGCTCGACGAGCGGGTCTCGGCCGAGGAGGCGGCCCTCCGGCAGACCCTGCAGTCGCTGATCGAGTTCGTCGCCAAGGCGCCGCTCGCCACCCCCAGACAGGAGAACGCGGATGGACGTGTCCCCGGCGCGCTCGAACAGGATGCTTGAGGCGGCGGACTGGCAGGCCCCCGATTGGCAGGCCCCGGATTGGCAGGCGCCGGCGGGAGCGGCGATGGTCAATGCGCTCTCGGTCGACGTCGAGGACTACTATCACGTCTGGGCGCTGTCCGGCGCCTACCCGCGTGACAGCTGGCACCTTCCCGAGCGCCGCGTCGACGCCAGCACCCGGCGCCTGCTCGCGCTGTTTGAGCGGGCAGGGGTCAAGGCGACCTTCTTCGTGCTCGGCGTCGTCGCCGAGGAGTTCCCGGATCTGGTGCGCGAGATCGCGCGCGGCGGCCACGAGGTGGCGAGCCACGGGTACGGGCACCAGAAGGTCTTCGAGCTGACCCCCGAGGCCTTCACCGAGGACCTGCGCCGGACCAAGGACCTGCTCGAGGAGCTCGCCGGCCGGGCGGTGATCGGCTACCGCGCGCCCAGCTTCTCGATCTGCGAACGCACCCCCTGGGCCTACGAGTGCCTGGTCGAGACCGGCCACCACTACAGCTCCAGCCTGCACCCGATCGCGCACGACCACTACGGCGCGCCCGACCACCCACGCCACCCGGTGCGCTGCCAGCAGACCGGGCTGCTCGAGATCCCGGTCGCCGTGGTCGAGCGCTTCGGCAAGCGCCTGTCCTGCGGCGGCGGTGGCTTCTTCCGGCTGCTGCCCTACGCCTGGAGCCGCATGAACATCGCCCGCCTGAACCGGCTCGACGGTCTGCCGGCGACCTTCTACCTGCACCCCTGGGAAGTCGATCCGGGACAGCCGGTCGCCGAGCGGCTGCCGGCCCGCGCCAGGCTGCGCCACTACAGCCGCCTGTCGGCCATGGAAGGCAAGCTCGAACGCCTGCTGCGCGACTTCGCCTGGGACCGCATCGACCGCCGCTACGGCCTCGTGCACACTCCCGCCGTCCAGGTCGACAACGCCCCGGCCGCGGCGCCGCGCTTGGCTGCGACGGCCTAAAGCTATGTCCGCCATGCTCAAGCCCGAAATGCCGCCCGCGGCTTCCGCGACCCCGCCCGCCCTGCGGGTGCGCGCCGCCGAGGCGGCTGACCGCCCGCGCTGGGACGACTTCGTCGAGGGCTGCGAGGAAGCCACCTTCTTCCACCGCTTCGGCTGGTCGGAGGTCGTCCGCAAGGCGCACGGCCACCGCACCTGGTACCTGCTGGCCGAGCGGGAGGAGGCGATCGAGGGTGTCCTGCCGCTGGTGCTGGTCAGTTCGCCGATCTTCGGCAAGGCGCTGATCTCGACGGGCTTCACGGTCGGCGGCGGCATCGCCGCTGCGAGCGACCCGGCGCGGCGCCTGCTGGCGGAGCGCGCCGCCGAGATCGGACGCGAGCGCGGCGTCGACTACGTCGAGCTGCGTTCCGAGACGGCGGTCCTCGACGACTGGCTGGTCAAGGACGGGACCTACGCGGTCTTTCGCCGCCCGCTGGCCGAGGACGACGAGGAGAACCTGAAGGCGATCCCGCGCAAGAAGCGCGCCGACGTGCGCAAGGCGATCAAGTCGGACCTGAGCGTCGAGATCGACGCGCCGGTCGCGGAGGTCTACGCGCTCTATGCCGAATCCCTGCGCAACCACGGCACCCCAGTCTTCTCCCAGCGCTTCGTCGAGGCGATCCTCGAGGAGTTTCCGGACGCGACGGAGCTGTCGCTGATCCGCAAGGACGGCGAAGGGCTGGCCTCGCTCCTGAGCTTCTTCTTCCGCGACCAGGTGCTGCCCTACTTCGCCGGCGCCACCCCAGCGGCGCGCGGGCATCACGCCTTCGACTACCTCTACTGGACGCTGATGCAGCGGGCGGCGGCGCGCGGGGTTCGGATCTTCGACTTCGGCCGCAGCAAGACCGGCACCGGTTCCTACGACTACAAGAGGTTCTGGGGCTTCGAGCCGCAGCCGCTCAGCTACCAGTATCATCTGGTGCGGGCGCGCGCGCTGCCCGACGTGAACCCGCTGAACCCCAAGTACCGGATGATGGTGCGAACCTGGCAGCACCTGCCGCTGTGGCTGTCCAGGCGGGTCGGCCCCCTGGTCGCCCGGCAGCTGGGCTGAAACGCCGATGGACGAGATCCTTTTTCTGTCCCACCGGATTCCCTATCCCCCGGACAAGGGCGACAAGATCCGCTCGTGGCACGTGCTGCGCCACCTGGCGTCGCGCTATCGGGTCCACCTCGGCTGCCTGCTCGACGACCCGGACGACCGCGCGCATCTGCCGTTCCTGGCCGAGCGCGTCGCCAGCCTGCACGTGGAGGAGATCTCGCCGCGCCGCCAGAAGCTGCTCAGCCTGAGCGGCCTGCTGACGGGCGAGCCGCTGACCTTCGCCTACTTCCGCAAGGCCGGGC
Organism: Tistlia sp.; assembly: GCF_040905785.1. Classification (NCBI taxonomy): domain Bacteria; kingdom Pseudomonadati; phylum Pseudomonadota; class Alphaproteobacteria; order Rhodospirillales; family Rhodovibrionaceae; genus Tistlia; species Tistlia sp. Next base: position 136,889 of record NZ_JBBDQW010000006.1, on the reverse strand, counting down.
TGCGGCGCTGGGCGCGTCGGGTGATCGCGGAGCGGCCGCTGAAATTCGTCTACGTCTTTTCCTCGGGCGTCGCGCCCTTCGCCCTGGCCGGCCGCGGCGGCCCGCCCGTGATCGTCGACTTCGTCGACGTCGATTCCGAGAAGTGGCGGCAGTACGCCGAGGAGGCGAAGCCGCCGCTGTCTTGGCTGTTCGCCCGCGAGGCGCGGCTGCTCGAGCGCGAGGAACGGCGGATCGCCGAGCGCGCCGCCTTCAGCACCCTGGTCAGCGAGCCCGAAGCGGCCCTGTTCCGCTGCAAGACCGGGCTGGACGAGGCCGCCGTCGGCGCCGTCGGCAACGGCGTCGACCTCGTGCAGTTCGACTCCGGGCGGGACTGGGCCTCGCCCTTCCCGGCGGGCGAACGCAGCCTCGTCTTCACCGGGGCCATGGACTACCGCGCCAACGTCGAGGCGGTCGCCTGGTTCGCGCGCGAGATCCTGCCGCTGGTGCGCCGGCGCCACCCGCAGGCCGTCTTCAGCATCATCGGCGCCCGGCCCACGGCCGCCGTGCAGCAGCTCGCGGACCTGGAGGGCGTGCGGGTGACCGGGCGCGTCGAGAGCGTCTGCCCCTACCTCGCCCACGCCGAGGCCGTCGTCGCGCCGCTGCGGGTCGCCCGCGGCATCCAGAACAAGGTGCTAGAGGCCATGGCCATGGCCCGCGCCGTCGTCGCGACGCCCGAGGCGCGCGAAGGCATCGAGTGCGTCGCCGGTCGTGACCTGCTGGTCGCCGGCGAGCCCGGCAGCTTCGCCGCCGCGGTCTGCCGACTGCTAGAGGAGCCGGACCTCGTCCGCGATCTCGGTGCCGCGGCTCGGACCCTGGTCCGCGAGCAGTTCTCCTGGCAGGCCCGCGAGCGCGAGCTGGATCTCATCCTTCAACGCGCCCTGGAGCGCGCGGCACCGGGTGCGGATTGCTCCGCGCCCCTGGCCGTACCGGCATGACGGGAACCCGCCCCAATGACTGATTCGCCGCTCGCGCGGGTCCATCCGCATCCCCTGTCGAGCAGCGCCTGGCAGCGCAGCCTGACGGCCTACGCGGTCGGAGCGGCGCTGCTGCTGCTGGCCGGCCGCGAGGTCGTGGCAGCCATGATCGGCACCTGGTCGACGACCACGACCTATCACCATGGCTTCATCGTGCTGCCGATCTGCCTGTTCCTGGTCTGGCGGCAGCGGCGACGGCTCGCGCTGGTCGAGCCGACCGGCTCGGCCCTCGGCGCGCTCTGCCTTGTTCCCTTCGGCCTGCTCTGGGCGCTCGGCTCGGCGGGCGACGTCCTGTTCTTCCAGCAGCTCGGCCTGATCGGCCTGCTGGCCGGCCTGGTCCCCGCCCTGATGGGCTGGCGGGCTGCCCGGGTCCTGTGGTTCCCGCTGCTCTTCGCCTTCGCCATGGTGCCCTTCGGCGAGGAGCTGGTGCCGGCGCTGCAGGACGTGACGGCGCAGTTCTCGGTCCGCCTGCTGCGCCTGATCGGCATCCCGGTGTTCCACGAGGGCGTGCTGATCCAGACTCCGACCGGCTTCTTCGAGGTCGCCGAGGCCTGCGCCGGGCTGCGCTTCCTGATCGCCAACCTCGTCGTCGCCTTCCTGTTCTGCCACTTCACCTACCGGGTTTGGTGGAAGTGGGTGGCCTTCATGGCCCTGGCCACGATCATCCCCATCCTCGCCAACGGCCTGCGCGCCTTCGGCATCATCTACGTCGCCTACAAGACCGACAACACGGTCGCCGTCGGCGTCGACCACCTGGTCTACGGCTGGGGCTTCTTCACGATAGTGATGCTGCTTTCGCTGTTCGTCGGCAACCTCTTCGCCGACCGCGGCATGGCCGGCCTGGGCACGGTCGAGCCCGCGGCCGCGGCGCCGCGACCGGCGTCCGACCGGCGCCGGCTGGGCATCGGCTTCGCCGCGCTGGCGATCGCCGTCGCCCTGGCCGGGCCGGTCTGGGGCCTGCTGATGACCCGCGCCGCGGCGAGCGGCGAGGAGGCGCTGCCCACGCTGGCGTCGACCGGCTGGCCCTCGGCCGAGACCGGCGGCGCCTGGCAGCCGGAGTTCGCTTCGGCCGACGCGATCGAGCGTGCGCGCTACGAGGTCGAGGGCGTGCCGCTCGACCTCTACCTCGCCTACTACCGCTATCAGCGCCAGGGCGCCGAGCTGATCCACGGTTCCAACCTGCTGTTCGGCAAGGACTGGACGCGGGTCGACACCAGGACCTGGAGCGCCGAGATCGGCGGGCTGCCCGCGCCCGGACGCGTGTTCCGGATCGACCGCGGCGGCGAGCGGCGCCTGGTCGCCGTCTTCTACTGGATCGACGGCGTCTTCGTCGACGACGCCCTCAGCCTCAAGCTGCGCCAGGCCGCGGCCCGGATGCAGCTGCGCGAGGCGCCGGCTGCGGCCTTCCTGGTCAGCACGCCGGTCGTGAACGACGTCGAGAGCGCCCTGGAGCGGATTCGCCGCTTCCTGCAGCAGGCGGCGCCGGTGCTGCCGTCGCGGGCCGGCACCCGCGGCGCCGAGTAGCAGGGCTGACGGACATGTGCGGCATTGCGGGACTCTTCGATCTGCGCGGCCGGCGACCGCTCGACCCGGCGCGGGTGGAGCGGATGACGGCTGCGCTCGCCCACCGCGGTCCCGACGGCTCCGGCTTCCATCACGAGCCGGGCCTCAGCCTCGGGCACCGGCGCCTCTCGATCGTCGACCTCGCCGGCGGCGGCCAGCCGATGGCCAACGAGGACGGCACGGTCCTGACGACCTACAACGGCGAGATCTACAATCACGAGGCGCTGAGGCGCGAGCTCGCCGACGGCCATCGCTTCGAGACGCGCTGCGACACCGAGGTCCTGGTCCACGGCTGGGAGGAGTGGGGCGAGAGCCTGCCGACACGCCTGCGCGGCATGTTCGCCTTCGCGATCTGGGACCGGGCGGCCGACAGCCTGTTCCTGTCGCGCGACCGCGTCGGCGAGCGGCCGCTCTACTATGCCGTAACCCCCGACGGCCTCCTGGTCTTCGCCTCGGAACTGCGCGCCGTGGTCGTCGGCCTCGGCGGCGCGCCCTCGCTCGACAACAGCGCGGTGGCCGACTACTTCGCCTACGGCTACGTGCCCGATCCCAAGTCGATCTTCGCCGGGATCTGCAAGCTCGAGCCAGGGTACAGCCTGACGCTGCGCCGGGGACAGGCGGGCCGGCCGGAGCCGCGCGCCTACTGGAACATCTGCTTCGATCCGAGCGCGGCCGACGGCGTCGATCGCCGCGAGGAACTGGTCGAGCGGCTGACCGAGAGCGTCGCGCTGCGCCGGATGAGCGACGTGCCCCTGGGCTCCTTCTTGTCCGGCGGGGTCGACTCGAGCGGCATCGTCGCGCTGATGGCCGGCCTCTCCGACGCCCCGGTGCAAACCTCGACGATCGGCTTCGACGACCCGGCGGTCGACGAGCGGCCCTTCGCGCGGCTCGTCGCCGAGCGCTACGGCACCGACCACCTGGAGCGGACCGTCGCCGTCGACTCCTGCGCCATGATCGAGACCCTGGCGAAGGCGTACGGCGAGCCCTTCGCCGACAGCTCCGCCCTGCCGACCTACCTCGTCAGCCGGCTGGCGCGCGAGCGGGTTACCGTCGCCATGTCGGGCGACGGCGGCGACGAGCTCTTTGCCGGCTACCGGCGCTACTGGTTCTTCCTGATGCAGGAACGCCTGCGCCGGCACCTGCCGGAAGGCCTCCGGCGCGGCCTCTTCGCCCCGCTCGCGCGGCACTATCCGAAGCTCGACCGGGCGCCGCAGTGGCTGCGCGGCAAGTCGACCTTCGAGTCGCTGGCGCAGGACAGCGTCACCGGCTACTTCCGCAGCGTCACCGTGCTGCCGGACAGCGAGCGCCGGCGCCTGCTGACCGCCGATTTCCAGCAGTCGCTGGGCGACTACCGCCCCGAATCCGTGCTCGCCCGCCACGCCGAGCGGGCAGGGACCGACGACCCCCTGGGCCTGGCCCAGTATCTCGACTTCAAGACCTGGCTGCCGGGCCGCATGCTGGTCAAGGTCGACCGCGCGAGCATGGCCCACGGCCTCGAGGTGCGGCCGCCGCTGCTCGACCACGAGCTCGCCGAATGGGCCGCCGGGCTGCCGCTCGCCGACCGCATGGCGAACCGCGAGGGCAAGATCCTGGTCAAGCGCGCCTTCGAGCCGCTGGTGCCCGCCGAGCTGCTCTATCGCCGCAAGCAGGGCTTCTCGCTGCCGCTGGCGAAGTGGATGCAGCGCGGCCTCGCAGGCCGGCTCGACACCCTCGTCGGCAGCGGCAGGCTGGCCGAAACCGGGATCATCGACCCGGACGGGCTGCAGGCCGTGGTGCGCGAACACCGCAGCGGCGCGCGCGACCACAGCCAGGCGATCTGGAGCCTGCTGATGTTCGACGCCTTCCTGGCCCAGGACTGGGCGGCGGCAGGCGAGGCGGCCCAGGCGCCGGGGCCTGCCGACCTGGCGCCGCCGATCCGGACGGCCGAGCCGACGGCGGTGCGCCTCTGATGGTCCAGGTCAGCGTCGTCATACCCTGCTTCAACGCCGAGGAAACCATCGTCCGCGCCCTGAGCTCCGTGGTCGAGCAGCGCTTCGAGGACCTGGAGATCATCGTCGTCGACGACGGCAGCAGCGACCGGACGGTCGAGGCGGTCAAGAGCCTCGGACTGCCGAACCTGGTGCTGGCGGCGAACCCGGGGCGCAAGGGCGCCTCGGCGGCACGCAATCGCGGCATCGCCCTAGCCAAGGGCGCCTTCATCGCCTTCCTTGATGCCGACGACGCCTGGCTTCCGGGCAAGCTCACGGCCCAGCTGGCGGCCCTGGAGAGCAACCCGGCGGCGGTCTTCGCCTCGTCCCGCTGCATCGCCGTCAAGGAGGGGACCGAAGAGGAAAGCTGGCTCTACGACCGGCTCGAGCCCCGCTCCGGACCGGAGGTCTGGCGAACCCTGCTGGCCTACAACTTCATCGGCACGCCCTCGGTCGTGGTCCGGCGCGAGGCCCTGGCGCAGGCCGGGCCCTTCAACGAGGCGCTCAGGGTCGCCGAGGACCAGGATCTCTGGATCCGGTTGTCGATGGTCGGGGATCTCGCCTTCGTCGACCGCCCCCTGGTCCGCGTCTACCTGCGCGCCGGCAGCCTGTCGAACGAGAACGTGCTGTGGCGGGTCGAGAACGAGCTGGCGATGGTGCGGCGCCACGTCGCCACCCTCGGCTCCAGGATAACGCCCGCCGAGCGGCGGACCATCCTGGGCACCCGCTACACGCGGGTCGGCCGGCACCTCTACCTGACGCATCCGAGGCTCGGCCTGCAGCTCCTCTCCAAGGCGATCCTCCAGGGCGACAGCGTGCTGCCGAACCTCGCCTACCTGGTGATGTCGTCGCGGCCGGCGCTCTACGCCAAGCAGATCGTCAAGCCCATGCTGCGCTCGGCGCGGCGGTCCCAGAAGATCAAGTACTGAGGCCGCCGATGAGAATTCTCTACCAGCACAGGGTGGCCTCGGCCGACGGGCAGTTCGTCCATATCGAGGAACTGACGCAGTGCCTGCGCGCGCGCGGCCACGCCCTCGAGATGGTCGGCCCGAAGGTGTCGGGAGTCGGCTTCGGCACCGGCACCACGATGAAGTCGCGGATCAAGCGAATCCTGCCGCGGGCGGCCTTCGAGCTGCTCGAGCTCGGCTACAACCTGCCGGCCTTCCTGCGGCTCTGGCGCGCCTACAGGCGCGTCCGGCCGGAGGTCTTCTACGAGCGCTACGCGCTCTTCCTGCTGTCGGGCGTGCTGCTCAAGCGGCTGACCGGCGTGCCGCTGATCCTGGAGGTGAACGCGCCTCTCTTCGCGGAGCGGCGCGACCACGGCGGACTATCGCTGGTCTCGCTCGCGCGCTGGAGCGAGCGCACGGTCTGGCGCGCGGCGGACGCCGTGCTGCCGGTCACGGATGCCCTCGCCGACCATGTGCGCCGGGCCGGCGTGCCCGAGGAGCGTATCCTCGTCGTGCAGAATGGCGTAAATGAGGCGTTTTTGGCGGATCAGGATGGCGCGAGCCTGCGCGACGGGCTGGGGCTCCAGGGCAAGCTGGTGCTCGGCTTCGTCGGTTTCATCCGCGAGTGGCACGGGCTCGACCGGGTCATCGACTGGCTCGCCCGGCAGCCCGACAGGGAGTCGCTGCATCTGCTGGCGGTGGGCGACGGACCCGCGCTGCCCGCCCTGAAGCGGCAGGTCGAGGCGCTCGGTCTGACCGGCAACGTGACCTTCACGGGCGTGCTCCGGCGCGCCGCCTTGCCGCCCTATGTCGCGGCCTTCGACATCGCCCTGCAGCCGAGGGTCGTGGACTACGCCTCGCCGCTCAAGCTGTTCGAGTACATGGCGGCCGGCCGCGCCATCGTCGCGCCGGCGGCGCGCAATGTCCGCGAGATCCTGGAGCACGAGCGCAACGCCCTGCTGTTCGACGAGGCCGACCCCGAGGGCTTCGGCTCGGCGCTGCGCCGGCTGTGCGACGAGCCCGACCTGCGCGCGAGCCTGGGCGCCGCGGCCGCACGACACCTGCTGGCACGGGAATGGACCTGGGCCGCGAATGCCCGGCGGGTCGAGCAGCTGGCCGAGAGGCTAGGCGCGCAGCGGGTCGCCGGGACGAGCGCGCCCGCCGGACGGGAAAGCGAGGGGCGGCCATGATCCCCTGCGCACTCGCCCAGCGCCATCGGCGCCTGTCCGCACCGCTTCGTCTCGAGCGGCCGGCGCTGGTCGTCGTCGTCGACACCGAGGAGGAGTTCGACTGGCACAAGCCCTTCGACCGCGGCGAGACCTCGGTTTCCGCCATTGACGAGATCGGGCGCTTCCAGCGGATCTTCGAGGCCTACGGCGTGCGGCCGGTCTATGCCATCGACTACCCGGTCGCCGACAGCGACCACGCCGTCGAGGTCCTCGGCCGGCTGGTCGAGGACGGCCGCGCCGAGATCGGCGCCCAGCTGCACACCTGGGTCAACCCGCCCTTCGCCGAGGCGATCGACAACTTCAACAGCTATCAGGGCAACCTGCCGGCCGCGCTGGAGGCCGAGAAGCTGGAGCGCCTTGCCGGGCGCATCCGCGAGCGCTTCGGCCACCCGGCCCTGATCCACAAGGCGGGCCGCTACGGCTTCGGCGCGAACACGCTCGAGATCCTGCAACGGCTCGGCTTCCTGGTCGACATGAGCGCCACGCCGGCCTTCGACTTCTCGCCCGACGGCGGCCCCAACTACCTGCGCTTCGAGGACCGCATCGGCTGGCTGGGTCAGCCCGGCGGCGTTCTGGAGCTGCCGAACAGCGGCGGCTTCGTCGGCGGCCTGGCCCGCTGGGGCGCGCGCATGTTCGAGCTCAGCGGCCGCCCGGCCGGCCGCATGGCCCGCGCCGCGGGGCTGATGGCGCGCCTGCGCCTGGTCGAGCGGATCAGGCTGAGTCCGGAAGGCCATCGCTTCGAGGACATGAAGCGCTTCACCCTGAGGCGCCTGGGCCAGGGCCAGCAGTGCTTCGTCGTCAGCCTGCACAGCCCTTCCTCGATGGTCGGCGGCACCCCCTACTCGGCGACGGTGGCAGAGCGCGATGCGCTGGTAAGCAGGCTGGAGCGCTATCTGGCCTTCTTCATGGGAGAATTGAACGGGCAGCCGATCGGCCCGCTCGCCCTGCGGGCCCGGGCGCTGGAGCAGGACCGGCCGGCCGGTCTCGCCGATCCCCGCGGGGCGGGTGACCCCCGCGCCGCCATCGCCACAGGACGAAGCTGAGGGCCGCTTGCCAGTCCGAGCCTTGCACCGAACGGCCACGACCGCGGCCGCCCATCCATCAGCCTAGCCTCTTGGGGGGAGGGGGCAACGAACGGATGGCAGCCGCGGCCGTGTCGAGGACGCTCCCCCGCGACGGCGGAGCGTGACTGAATGGACCGGCCTAGCAGTCGGTCCTCCGGGCCGGGCGCAGGCTTCCTGCGGCGAAGCGATAGCCGCAGAGCAGTCCGCCGAGCCCCAGCAGCAGCAGGATCGAGGACGGCTCGGGCACCTGGGTCACCTGGGGCGACGCGATCGGCGCGGGGTTCTCGGGCACCGGCGGCAGCGGCAGCGCGGTCTCGATCACCTGCTCCAGGTCGTCCTCCTCAAGCAGGTCGTCGCCAGTGCCGCCGCCGGTCACAGGCGGTCCGGAGATCGCCGGGGGCTGCTTCTGGCTAGGGGCCGGTACGATCGGTCCCTGGTCCTTGGGGCCGCCGGGCGTCGACGTCGATTGCGGGCCGTTGCTCAACGGCGGGGCCGCCGAGTTCGACAGTCCGGAAGCGGAGGGTCCGCCCACCAGGCCGCTGTTCGGAAGGAAGCCGTCCGGGATGAAGGCGGTCTGCACGGGCGCGGGTGCGCCGCCCGCACCGGCCCAGCCAGAAGTCCCGGCCGGTCCCACGGGCGCATAGCGCCAGGCCGGCTTCGACGCCTGAGCGCCCGCCGGCTGGTTTGCGACGAGCTGCAGGTCGCCGCAACGGCAGAGGTGCTCGCTGCTGACATCCAGCCAGTCCAGGCAGAGTGCGGTACCGCTCAGGGTCCTCGCGTCGGCCGCTGATGCGGTCCCGCTCGCCACCATGGCCGCAGCCATGGTGGCGGCGAGAGATAAGGCTCGTAAGCCGGAAAACATCGGTCGCTCCTACATGAGTGCCCCCACTCATGACGGGGTGAGACGCAATCCCCGTGCCAAGCGGTTGTGGAGGGCTCCCGACAGGCGACTGCGCCGCACGCCACCCCGGGCCTGTCAAATTGCGTTACAGGATCGGGGTCCCTGTCAGCCTCGCCTTACATCCACTCCGGGCATGTCCGGCCCCCATCACCCGCGAAAACAGTGCGAGCTGGGCCCGGGTCGCCTTGTCCCATGAAAGGCCTTCGGCAAATACGCGTACCTGGGAGCGATCGGGCCGCTCGTCGAGCACCGCCCGGATCTGCCGGGCGAACTCGGCGGGCTCGCGCGGGTCGACGAGCCGGCCGATGCTCGGGCTGGTGATGAGTTCGGGCGTGCCCCAGACGCGGCTGGCGACGACCGGCGTGCCGCAGGCGATCGATTCCAGCAGGACGTTGGGGAAGCCCTCGCGGCTCGAGGCAAGCGCCGTGACGTCGGCGGCGTTGTAGACCTCGAGCAGGGCATCGTGGGGCAGGGCGCCGAGAAAGCGCACGCGCCCGGCGACGCCCAGGGTTTCGGCCTGGCGGCGCAGCCGCGCCTCTTCGGGCCCGGATCCGGCAATCAGCAGCGTCGTTCCCGGAAGTTCGGGCAGGGCGGCGATCAGCAGGTCGTGGGCCTTGCGCTCGATCAGATAGCCGACCGAGGCCACGACGGGGCCCTCGAGCTTCATCCTCCGCCGGATCGCCTCGCGGTCGAGGGGTCGGAAGGCCTCGAGGTCCACGCCGTTGCGGATCACGGTGACGCTGTCGGGCTCGGCACCCAGCTCGACAAGCACGTCCTTGAGTGCCTGGCACACGGTGATCGAGGCAGCGGCCTGGCCGATCGCCCAGCGGATCAGGCGTCGGGGCAGGGCGTAGCGCGGTATCAGGTTGATGTCGGTGCCCCGGGCCGTGATCGTCAGCGGCTTGCCGAGCAGGCGCGCCAGCAGCGCGGCGGCGACACCGTCCGGATAATAGTAGTGCGCGTCGATCGCGTCGAACTCGAAGCCAGCGCGCCGCAGGCGCCGGACTTCCCGCCACATCGCCAGGAACAGCAGGAAGGGCGCCAGGGTCATCCCGACCTTGGGGACGACGAGGTAGCGCGGGTGGGCGACCTCGATGCCATGCCGTTGCTCCTGCCGCGGCGCGCGGGCGTAGGCGGCGTAGGTGCCGAAGCGCGGGTGGGCGCTCGGAAACCAGGGCACCGGTGCGATCACGCGCGAGCGGGCGCGGCCGCTGGCGAGCAGGTGGCGCAGGCGGTTCTCGACGAAGATACCTTTGTTGGGCTCGGCCGCGTTCGGGTAGAGAGTGGTGATCGTCAACAGCCTGACCGGCCGCTCCGCGGTCCCGGTCGCCTCCTGCCAAGAGGCTTCGGACGCGGGCTTGCTCGAAAGGCGAGGCATGCAGGAAATTCCCTTCTCGGAGTATCTGCGCCTGCCCGAGGCCGACGCCGGGGACCGGGGCGGCGTCGCCGGGCCGGCGATCTGCTCGTCGGAATACTTCACATCGCGCGAATGGTTCCGCCTGCTCGCCGATACCTGCCTCGGCCCCGGCGAAACCGCCGTCGTCCATCGGCTCCACGGCGGGTCGGGTCAAGTCATCGACCTGCCGCTGAGGCGCGCGCCGCTGCGCGGCTTCGGCCTGCGCGGCTACGAGCTGCACGCCTTGGCGAACTTCTACAGCAGCTACTACGCGCCCCCCGGCTTGGCCGAGGACCCGAGCTCGCGCCGCGCCATCGCGGAGTGGGCCAGCGCCCTCGGCGCGCGGCGCCGCCCGCCCGACCGCCTGGTCTTCCGCGCGCTCGACGAGGCCGACGGAACGCTCGGCATCCTCGAGAGCGCACTGCGCGGCGCAGCCTTCCGGGTCGAGCGCTTCGCCGACTTCGGCAACTGGTCCCTGCCGTGCGACGGCCTGGCTTTCGGCGACTACTGGCAGGGCCGCCCGGGCCGGCTGCGCAGCACCGTGCGACGCAAGCTCAAGGCCCTGGAACGCGAGCACGCGATCGCCTTCCGGTGCTTCGACCGGCCGCAGGAGGCCGAGGAGGCGCTCCGCTGCTACGAGACCGTCCAGGCCGCCGCCTGGCAGCCGCCGGAACCGCACAAGGCCTTCCTGCCCGAACTGATTCGCCGCGGCCTCGGCGACGGCTCGCTGCTCGTCTGGATTCTGCAGGCCGACGCCCGGCCGATCGCCGCGCAGATCTGGTCGGTCGCGGCCGGCAAGGCGACGATCTTCAAGCTCGCTTACGATTCGGCCTGGAAGCACTGGTCCCCGGGCACGCTGCTCATTTACCGGGCGATCGAGTGCGCGCTGGACAGCGGCACCTTCGCTCTAGTAGATTTCGGGCGGGGGGATGATCACTATAAGTCGGATTGGATGACCACGCGCCTTCAGCGCTGGGGGCTCGCTGCCTACAGCAAGAGGACGCTCTTCGGGCTTGCAATCGCCGCGCGCAATCTGGGTCCCAAATACATTCGAGGACGACCGACCGGCGAACTGTAGAGATGGCCCAGGTCCGACACCAATGAAGTGCCCGTCCCGACGACAAGATCCGCTGCGATTAACCTAGAGTCGGAACGAACGAAGACCAGAAAACTAACGAGTTTCCAGTTGAATACTACCCGTTTTAATATTATGTGAATTGTGTCGAAAGCACACGAAGGATAGGATGTCCTACTCAGGATGCTCCACCGACCGATTCCAGTTTGCCGGCGGGGCCTGAGAAGACTCCCTGATAGCATTGGCCGGTCCCGGTTGCAGCCGGCGCGCCTGTCGAACCGAGGTGAGGATCGCTGATGAGCCGCATCGTCTCCGCGACCAAGGGCCAAGCCACCGGGCAGAGGACCACCTCCTCCCGCCCACGGCGGCGGCTGTCGGCGGGGGCGGCGCTCGGCCTGTGGCTCGCGCTGTCGCTGCTCGGCTGGCTTGCGATCTACTTCGGCCTGACGGGCCTCCTCTGAGCGCGCGCGCTTCCTGATTCCAGAGCGCCACGCTGCCGGGGCGCGCGCGCCCGGATCCCGCGGAATTGCTAGCGACTCCGGATAGTCCGGGACCTGACGCGCATTGAATCGTACTTCTCGCCAATTTGGTGTGGAACGCGATCGGCGCTTCGGCGTTCTCCTCACCGCATGGTCTGCGGAGCGAGAAGGCAGTACGTAGCTTTCTAGCGTAGCGATTATCGTCACAGGTAGTGGCAGCCCCGTCGGAAGGTATCCATACGCCGTTCCGGCATCTGCTCACTACCCGACGTTCGAGATTGCCGCCGCCACGCTGTGCCCGCTTGGGTTTTTGCGAGCCAAGTTGGTCGTTTCTTCATGGGGTGAGCGATGACGTTCTTCGGAATCTACACACGCAGAGCGACGGTGGCGCTGGCGCTGGGTGAGTGGGCACTGCTCTGGCTTCTGGTTCTCGCGGCGCTGTCGACGCAGCTGGGGATGTCGGTCGAGACCGAGGGGAGCCTGCCGGGAGACACGCTGGTCGCCGCAGCCTGGAGCGGGCTTCTCATCACCCTGATGTTCTCGCTGGGGCTCTACGAACCGAAGGCCCGCACCTCGCTGCGCACCGCGATCCTGCGCGCGGCCCTGGTTTTCGGACTCGCCGGCCTGCTCGCCTTGGCGCTCGCAGGGACGGCTGACATGAACGCTCTGGCACTGCCGATCGCGCTCTCCATGGTCCTGGCGGTGCCCCTGGTCGGGCTCGTCCGTTACGTCGCCATCCACGTATTCTCCGCGACCGGGGGGCTCTCCCAGCGGGTCCTGATCCTCGGGGCCGGCCAGCAGGCGGCAGGCCTGTCGGCGGTGCTGCCCCAGGAGGCAACCTCCCGCATCGTCGGCTTCCTGCCCTACCAGCCCCCCGAAAACCCCGTCGGCGAGCGCCGCGCCAGAGCGGGCGCGGCGAGCATCGCCGTTGCCGAAGACCGGCTGCTCGAGCCGTCGGGCTCGCTCGCCAGCCTGGCCCAGGAGCTGGGAGTCCATCAGGTCGTGGTGGCGTTGGACGAGCGGCGCGGCGCGATGCCGACGCGTGAGCTCTTGGAGTGCCGCTTCAAGGGCATCGAGGTGCTCGACCTCACCAGCTACCTCGAGCGCGAGACCGGCCGCGTCAACCTGTCCGACCTGTATCCCAGCTGGCTGATCTTCTCGGGCGGCTTCAGCTCGAACCTGCTGTTCCGCCTGTCCAAGCGCCTCTTCGACATCCTGGTGTCGGGCACCTTCCTGCTGTTCACCCTGCCGCTCTGCCTGATGACCGCGCTGCTGATCAAGCTCGACAGCCCGGGTCCGGTGTTCTACCGGCAGGAGCGGGTCGGCCTGGACGGCAAGGTTTTCTGGCTGACCAAGTTCCGCAGCATGCGCACCGACGCCGAGGCAGGCGGGCCGCGCTGGGCGAGCCAGAACGATGCGCGCGTGACGCGGGTCGGCGGCTTCATCCGCAAGGCCCGGATCGACGAGATCCCCCAGGTCATCAACGTCCTGAAGGGCGACATGAGCTTCGTCGGGCCGCGCCCGGAGCGGCCCTGCTTCGTCGAAGAGCTGGCGCGCTCCATCGAATACTACGCCGACCGCCATCGCGTGAAGCCGGGCATCACCGGCTGGGCCCAGGTCCGCGCGCCCTACGGCGCCAGCCTGGAGGACGCCCGCGAGAAGCTGACCTACGACCTCTATTACATGAAGCATCAGAGTCTGATGCTCGATTTCCTGATCCTGTTGCAGACGGTGCGCGTCGTGCTGTTCCAGGAGGGCGCGCGATAGCCCAGCCGGGACCGGCAGGGCGGACGAGGGGGAGCGGGACGATACCCTGTCGACGATGCACGACCCGGGGATAGCGATCTGGACCCATGCGGCCGCGGCGCTCGGCTTCGGCGTCCTGTGGCTCGTCCTGCTGCTCGGCTGGGGCGGACAGCGCGCCGGCGTCGGCCTGCTTCTGGCCGCCGGCGGAACCGCCGCCTGGGCCGGCGTGGTGATCGCGGAGACCGCCCGTCCCGACCTTCTGCCGGCCTGGAGCCTGCCGGTAGCGGAGGTGGTGCGCAGCAGCCTGTGGTTGCTCGCGCTCGGCGTCATCCTGGAGCTGGTCACCGGCGGCGGCGGCCGCAGGGGATTCGGGCGACACCGGGCCTACCTGATCGTGGCGGCGCTCTTCACGGCCGGTCTCGGGCTGGTCGCCTGGCAGAGCTGGACCGCCCAGCCGGCCCCCCTGCCGCTGCCCGGCGAGGGGACGCATCCCTTCGCGGCCGTGACGCTTGGCTTCATGATCTGGGCGATCGCCGCGGCCGTGGCCGGGCTGCTCCTGGTCGAGAACATCTTCTCGGCCGGCGATCGCAACACCCGCTGGGCGACCAAGCACCTGCTGATCGGCGCCGGCGGCGCGATCTTCGCCTACGACCTGTTCCTCTATTCCGACGGCCTGCTGCTCCGCCAGCTCGGCGAGGTCGCCTATCTCAGCCGGCCGCTGGTCAACGCCGTGGCATTGCCCCTGCTGCTGGTCTCGGCGGTACGCGTCCGGGGACTGTCCTTCGACGTCTCGATCTCGCGCGACTTCGTGCTGCACACCTGGACGCTGATGATCTGCGGCGCCTACCTGATCGCGATCGCGCTCAGCGGCTACCTGGTGCGCGAGATCGGCCTGTCCTGGGGGCCGATGCTCCAGCTCGCCTGGCTGTCGGCCGCACTCATCGGCCTGGCGGCATTGCTCGCCTCGAACCAGATGCGGGCGCGGCTGCGCAGTCTCGCCGAGCGCTACTTCTTCAGCTTCCACTACGACTACAGGAAGGAGTGGCTCCGCTTCGTCCGCACGATCAGCGGGCAGGACGACGAGGTCACGCCGCTCTACGAGCGGGCGATCCGCAGCATGGCCGAGCCCCTGAACTGCTCGAGCGGCTGCCTCTACCTGACCGACCGCTCCCAGACCCTCTATCTGGCGGCGCGGCATTTCTGGCGCTCGGCCCTGGTCATGCTGGCACTGCCGGGCGAGGTCGGCGAGGAGCTGCGCCAGAAGCCGGAGGTCGTCGACCTGCGGCGGGACCCCCTGTCGCCCGCGCTCGAGCAGGTGCGCAAGGCGCTGCCCGGCGCCTGGCTGCTGGTGCCGATCTCGACGGTCCACGGCAAGCAGCTCGGCGCGATGGTGCTGGCCAACCCGCGGGTGCCCAAGGCGCTGACCTGGGAGGACCGGGCGCTGCTGGCGGTTCTCGCCGACCAGGTGGCAAGCTTCATCGCCGAAGAGCAGACCACGCGCGCGCTGCTGGAGGCGCAGCGCTTCCAGCGCATCAGCAAGGGCTTCAGCTTCGTCGCCCACGACCTGAAGAACGTGACCAGCCAGCTCTCGGTGATGCTCCAGCAGGCCAAGAAGCACGGCTCGAATCCTGAGTTCCAGGCCGACGTCCTGGAGACGGTCGCGCTTTCGGTCGAGAAGATGCGCTCGACCCTGGTGCGCCTGAACCAGGTCGATGCGGACGCGCCCGACGCAGCGGCCCACCAGGTCGAGCTGGCGCCGATCGTCGAGGAGGCTGCGCGCCGCCGCGGCGGCCGCGACCGTGTCCTCGTGGTGGCGGAGGTGCAGGGGATTCACGTCTCGGTGGAACCCACGGGCTTCACGGCGGTTCTCGATAATCTGTTGGTCAACGCGGCGGAGGCCAGCGCCGACGCGCAGCCGGTGGTGCTCCGCATCGGGCGGGACGGCGACCGGGCGCTTCTTCGCGTCGAGGACCAGGGCTGCGGCATGACTGAGGAGTTCGTCCGCAAGCAGCTCTTCCAGCCCTTCGCCTCGACCAAGCCAGGGGGCTTCGGGCTTGGCATGTACCAGTGCCGGGAGCTGGTCGAGGGCTGGAGCGGGACGCTCGAGGTCGCGTCTTCGCCTGGGGCCGGCACCGTGGTCAGCATCCGCCTGCCGCTCGGGCAGGCGGACACCTCCGCCGCGCCTCGGATCCAGGCTCAGGCGGACTCCGGAAGCGCAAGGGGGAACCTCTTTCATCCATGAGCGAGAGTAAGGCCAAGATCCTGGTCGTCGACGACGACCCCGGCATCCTCAAGGGGATCAAGTGGGCGCTCGACGACTACGAGGTCGTGACCGCCATCGACCGCGAGGCGGCGGTGGCCGCGGTCCGGCAGCACGATCCGCAGGTCGAGCTGCTCGACCTCGGGCTGCCGCCCGACGGCGACGGCGCCAGCGAGGGCTTTCGCGCGCTCGAGGAGATCCACACCCTGGCGCCGCGCACCAAGGTCATTGTCGTCAGCGGCAACGAACACCGCGAGAACGCGGTGCGGGCGGTCTCTGAGGGCGCCTACGACTTCTATTCCAAGCCGGTCGACACCGACGTTCTCGACCTGATCGTGCGCCGCGCCTTCCACATCTGGGAGCTCGAGGAGGAGAACCGCCGTCTCCTGAAGTCGCATACCGGCGAGCTGTTTGACCTGCTGACCGCCAACCCGCGCATGGAGCAGGTCTGCCGGACCATCGAGAAGGTCGCGACCACCGACGCCAGCGTCCTGCTGCGCGGCGACAGCGGCACCGGCAAGGAGTTGCTCGCGCAGGGCCTGCACCGGGCGAGCCAGCGTCGCGACGGCCCCTTCATCGCCATCAACTGCGCGGCAATTCCGGAGCAGCTGCTCGAGTCGGAGCTCTTCGGTCACGAGAAGGGCGCCTTCACCAGCGCCCATCGCCAGGTCGTCGGCCGCATCGAGCAGGCCCACGGCGGCACGCTGTTCCTGGACGAGATCGGCGACATGCCGCTTGCGCTGCAGGCGAAGATGCTGCGCTTCGTCCAGGAGCGGCAGTTCGAGCGCGTCGGCGGCCGCAAGACGATCAGCGTCGACCTGCGGATCGTCACGGCGACCCACCGCGACCTGGCCAGGCTGATCGAGGCGGAGACCTTCCGCGAGGACCTCTACTACCGGATCAGCGAGATCGCGATCGAGATTCCGCCCCTGCGCGACCGCGGCGAGGACGCCGTGCTGCTGGCCCAGGACTTTCTCGACCGCTTCTGCCGCGAGAACTCGCTGCGCTCGCTGCGCCTGGGCGCCGACGCCACGGCCGCGATCCGCCGCTACGACTGGCCGGGCAATGTCCGCGAGGTCGCCAACCGCACCAAGCGGGCCGCCATCCTCGCCCAGGGGTCGACCGTCACGGCTGAGGATCTCGACCTCGCCGCGGTCGCGCCGGCAGAGGCGGAGGGCACCGCCGATCCGCACGCCCTCCCGCCGCTCAGCGTCGGCGACCGCCTGATGACGCTACGCGAGGCGCGGGAGATGGTCGACACACGGCTCGTCGAGGCCGCGCTGGAGCGCGCGGGCGGGAACATCTCCCAAGCGGCGAAGCTTTTGGAAGTGAGCCGGCCGACGCTCTACTACCTCATGCGCAACCGGGAGAGCCCGGCCGGCGACGCATCCACCGAAACAGAAGAGACAGGGAGTTTGGCATGACCACCGGGACAGGGCTGCAGCATCCGTGCCTGCAGGCGCCACGATCGTCGCGCCGCCGGACCAAGCAGGCCGCCGCCGGCCTGCTCGCCGGCCTGCTGCTCGCAGCCGGCGCGGCCGGGCTGCCCGGCATCGCGACCGCCGCTTCGCCGGAATCGCAAGAATTTCTGGACGACGCCGTGGAGCGGCTCGAGCAGGGTGACGGCAACGCCGCCCTGATCCAGCTGCGCAACGCGCTCCAGGCCGACCCGGAGAACCTCGCCGCACGGCGACTGCTCGGCCAGCTGTATCTCGGCGCCGGCCACTTCGAGCCGGCCGAGAAGGAGCTCGCGCGCCTGCTCCAGGCACAGCCCGACGATCAGGAGGCGGCTCTGCTGCTGGCGCGTGCGCGCTTCGGTCTGCGCGACTACGAGGGCGTGCTGCGCGGCCTGCCGAGCCAGATCTCGGACCAGGAGCTGGCCTACGAGGCCCAGATGCTGCGCGCCGAGGCCAACCTCGGGCTGGAGCGTCCCGACGTCGCGGCCGAGATCGTCGAGGACCTGCGCGGCCAGCGCCTGACCGACGTCCGCGTCTCGGTGCTGGGGGCCCGCACGGCGCTGGCCCGCAAGCAGCCCGAGGAGGCGGCGCGCTTCGCCCTGGAGGCGACGGAGGTCGCTCCCGACGCGCCGGGTGCCTGGCTGATCCGGGCCCAGGTGGCGCTCTCCCAGCAGCGCCACGACGATGCCGCCGAGTTCGCCAAGCGTGCCGAGGCGCTCGCGCCCGGCAGCACCGCACCGCGCCTGCTGTTCGCGGAGGTCGCCCTGCGCCAGGGCCGGCTTCAGGAGGCGGAGGAAACCCTCGCGCCGCTTCTCGCGGCCGATCCCGAGGCGATCGAGCCGCGCTATCTGCAGGCCGCCCTGCTGACCGCCCGCAAGGACTTCGCCGGCGCCGAGCAGATCCTCGACCAGCTCGGCGACCAGCTGAGGAACTACGCTCCCGCGCAGTTCCTGACCGCCATGGTCAAGTACCAGGTCGGCCGCCACGCCCAGGCGCGTACGCTGGTCGAACGCTACCTGGGGAACGATCCCAATAATATTGTCGCGATCCGGCTCCTGGCCGCGACCCTGCTGCGCTCGGACCAGCCGGAACGTGCGGTCGAGGTCCTGACCGAAGCAAGGCAGCGCCTGCCGCAGGATTCGGGCCTCCTGCGGCTGCTCGCCACCGCGCAGATGCGCAGCGGCGATTCCGACGCCGCGACCGTGACGCTGCGCGAGCTGGCGCAGTCCCCGGACCCGCGTCTCTCGGCCCAGGCACGCTCGCTCGCCGACGTCCTCGACGCCGGCTCCGGCGAGCTGGAGGTCGAGGGGCAGGATCTCGCCAACGAATTGGCGCTGATTCTCAACGACCTGCAGCTGGGCGAGTTGGAGGCAGCCGAGCGCGGTGCGCGGGCGCTGGTCGAGGCACACCCGGACAGCCCGGTCGCTCACAACACCCTGGCCGGCGTGTTCCTGGTTCGCGGCCAGAGCGAGGCGGCGCGGGCCGAGCTCGAGAAGGCCCTGGAGATCGAACCCTCCTTCCGTGCCGCGCACCAGAACCTGGACCGGCTCGACCTGCGTGCCGGCGACCTGGAAGCGATCGAGGAGCGGCAGAAGGCCTATCTCGAGCGCAATCCGAACGACCCGCTGGCCGTGCTGCACCACGCCGCCTTCCTCGCCCAGCGCGACCGCATCGAGGAGGCCAGGGCGCTCGTCGAGCAGGCCATCGATGCGCATCCGGAGCGGCGCGAGCTGCTGGTCGCCGCCATCACCCTGGCGGTCCGGGCCGAGGACCGACCGGCCGCCGAAGCCGCGGCCGAGCGGCTGGCCGAGCGCCTGCCGGACGATCCCCAGGGCCATCTCCAGGCCGGACGGGCATTGCTGCAGGCCGAGTCCTTCGAGGCCGCCGCCGTCCGCTTCGAGCGGCTGCGGGAGCTGTCCGACGGAACCTCCACCCAGCCGATCGAGCTGCTGATCCAGGCGCGCATCGGCGCCAAGGACCAGGCCGGTGCCGAGCGGGCGGCCGAGGCGCTGGTCGAGGCGCGCCCGGAGAACTTCCTCGCCAACCGTCTGCTGGTCGACCTCTACCTCAACGACGGCAAGGAGGCCGCCCTCGACCCGCTGCTGGCGGCGGCCGCCGAGACCGATCCGGAGCTGCACGCGCGGCTGCGGGCCCACGTCGCGGCGCGCAAGGGTGAGGTGGCGGAGGCGGCGGATATTCTCGAGCAGGTCGCCGAGCCCTCGCCGGAGACTGTCCAGGAGCGTTTCATAGCGCGCTTCCAAGCGGGTGACGTTCAGCGCGCGGAGGAGCTGCTGCGGCAGTGGGTAGCGGAGCACCCGCAGGAGGCGGGCCCGGCGCTGCTGCTGGCCAACCAGCTGATCACCCGCGAGGCCTACGAAGAGGCCGAGGCCATCCTGACGGCCGCGCTGCCGGGGGCGCCGGACAACGTGACCCTGCTCAACAACCTCGCATGGCTCCGCTCGACCACCGGCATGGCCGGAGCCGAGGAGCTGGCGCGCCGGGCGCTGGGCATGGCGCCGGATTCGCCGCAGGTCGCGGACACCCTGGGCTGGATCCTGGTGCAGCGCGGCGAGCTCGAGGAAGGGGAGGCGCTCCTGCGCCAGGCCGCCGGCAACGCGCCGGCCGACCCGGCCGTCGCCTACCACCTGGCCTTCGCCCTGGCGAAGAACGGCAAGACTGCGGACGCCCTGGCGGTTCTCGAGGAGATCGACACGGAGGAGGCGGACTTCGCGGACGCAGAAGCCGCCCGCGAGCTGCGCAGCGAGCTGGAGAACCGCCCGCAGTAGCGGTCTTCCAGGCCGGGCAGGGCGTTCGCCGCTCCGCAACCGCCACAAATGAGGAAGGGCCCCGACCGGGGCCCTTCCTTTGCGTGCGGCCTCGGCGTGAGTGTCAGGTGTGACGACGGAAGCCGCGGCGGAATCGAGGCCGCGAGGCAGGCCGTGAGCTAGCCCTCGGCCGCCTCGGCGGCCGGTCTGCCGTTGAAGCCGCGCTTGCGCCGTTCGGCTGAAAGGCGGGAGACCGCGGGGTGGCCGCGGGCGAGCCACCTCTCTTCGCCCGCCGCCCCCGCTCGGGTACCGGGGTCGATGCTGGCGAGCAGGGCGGCGAGGCCGGTCTCGAGCTCGGTGGTCCGGCCGAGGCCGAGCAGGCTGGACATCTTCACGGGATTGCCAACCGACTCGCGGATGTCGCCGGCGCGTGCCGGCCGGAAGTGAATCTCGACCTCGCCGCCGGCTACGGCCATCAGCGCCTTTGCCAGGCCGGCCACCGTGGTGCCCCGGCCGGTGCAGACGTTGACCGATTCGAACAGCGGCTCCTTGCTGCCCGCCGCGCGGTCCATGGAGGCCAGCAGCGCCCCCACCACGTCCTTGACGTAGACGAAGTCGCGGCTCTGCAGGCCGTCGCCGAAGAGGGTGACGGGCTCCCCCGCCACGACGCGGTTCGCGAAGATAGAGATGACCCCGGAGTAGGGCGAGGAGGGATCCTGCCGGGGGCCGTACACATTGAAGAAGCGCAGCCCGACGCTGCGCGTGCCGTGTACCGCGGCGCCGGCGCGCGCGTGCAATTCGCAGCCGAGCTTGTCGGCGCCGTAGGCGGACAGCGGCTCGGTTCGGGCGGTTTCTGCCAGCGGCAGCTGCTCCGGCATGCCATAGACCGCAGCGGAGGAGGCGAAAACCACAGGGAAGTCGCCGCGCCGTGGGCGTGCGAGATCGAGCAGGTCGACGAAGGCGCTGAGATTGGTGCAGTGCGACGACAGCCACTGCTCGTTGCAGCGCTGCACGGAGGCGACCGCCGCGAGGTGGAAGCAGCCCTCCACCCCCTGGCACGCGCGGGCGAGAGCCGCCTGATCGCAGACATCGCCGACGATGACCTCGACCGAGGCAGGGACGTTGTCACGGCGACCCGTCGACAGGTCGTCCAGCACGCGGACGCTCTTGCCCAGCGCCAGAAGCTCCTCGACCAGATGGGACCCGATGAAGCCGCAGCCACCTGTCACAAGAAACAAGTTCAGCACCTCGAGAAAGCGATTTTCAAGAAACGAAAGTACTTACCTGCAGTTGAACGCAGGCGACCGTCTCCCGGCAAACGTGGAGCATGCGCTCCGGGTTCCGGGCTTCCTGGAAAAAGCATAGCACCCAGGTGTGTCGAAAGCGTTTACGCAATCGATCCCCGGGTCACGAAATAACTGACAGTATCAACCCCACCCTGGCTGGCAGGGGCGGGCGGATGGGCGCTGGCGCGCCCTAGTGGCCGGCGCGCCTCCTGCGGACCCCCAGCGACGCGGCCAGCAGCGCAAGGCCGGAGGCGTAGAGCAGTCCGGCCGAAGGCTCTGGAATCTGCCACGGTCGGACGAGCTCGGCCTCCCACTCGTAGGTGAAGAAGTGGGAGGGTACGCTCTGACCCTGGTCGTTGGCGAGCTGCTGGATCTGGTTTCCAGTCGGACCCCACCGGAACTGCGCGAAGGGACCGCCAGCATAGCCCTGCTCGGCATAGCCCCCGACGTCGAGCAGGGTGCCGGTCGAGCCGAGGAAGCTGACGTAGCCGTCGTACGCGCCGGAGAACTGGAAGTCCATGAGCCCAGCCCTCGGGCGGGAAGGGTCGAAGTCCGCGCGGGCGGTGAAGCTGGCCTCGAAAAGGCCGCCCTGGGCGTGGATCTCCTCGACTGGCAGCATGATCGGGCCCGAGGTATCGGTGCCCGCCGGCAAATTGACGCTGACTCGGCCCTCGATACGATCGCCGACCCCCAGGAAGGGCGCGTAGTAGACGTCGGGCGCGGGCGCCTCGGCGACCTCAGTGACCACGCCGGAGAAGCGCCAGGAATAGTCGAAGGTCGGCGGGATCGGGCCTGCCGCGCACAGGCCCGTCGAAAGGACCAGGGCGAGCGGAGCGAGGAGAGCGGCACGCAGCATGATGAGGAATC
This sequence comes from Tistlia sp., assembly GCF_040905785.1. NCBI lineage: Bacteria > Pseudomonadati > Pseudomonadota > Alphaproteobacteria > Rhodospirillales > Rhodovibrionaceae > Tistlia > Tistlia sp. Next base: position 114,874 of record NZ_JBBDQW010000006.1, on the reverse strand, counting down.
AGACTCCGAAGAAGGTTGCGGGACGCAAGGAGCCTCCACAACTACGCAATTTCCATGCCACGAATCGCGCGTGTCAGGTGAGTCCCTGCGGCCTGCGCCCACTCGCCGCGCGATGCATCCACTTCCTCTCAGTGGCGTTGTGGAAGGGCCGGCCGCGGCCGGCGGCATCGATCATCACGAGGAGGGCGGCGAGGCATGGTGGATCCCGAACGTAGGCTGCGGCTGCGGGTCACGCTGTTCCGGACTCTGCTCGTCCTGGCGATGATCGCCTTCGTCTACGGCAGTGTCGCTCCCTCGGCCCCGGGGCCGAAGTGGGGTCCGGGCGCCGTCCTCACCCACTTCGTCGTCTCGCTCGGCCTGGGACTGCTCTGCCGGCTCGGCTCGGCGCGCGGCCGCTTCGCCTTCTGGGGAATCGCCCTGACCGCCGCCGGCATCGCCGCCGCCGAGGCGGTCCAGTTGCTCATTCCGGCCCGCGAAGCGAGCCTGCTCGACGTGGCTGCGAACTTGAGCGGCCTGGCGGCCGGCTACCTGCTGGGGCGCGCCGCCGACGCGAGGCTGAGAGCGGTCGGCGCTTAGCCGGAGTCGCCTCCCGCCTGGTATCGCAATGCAATGGGCGCTCCCCACCGCGCGATGGGCTGCGCGGCGTAGACTCGACGGAACGCGGCACGTCAAGAAGGAGCGTGGGACCTCGCTGAGCGCGCCGCCGCCGGGCGCCAATGCAAGCAAACCGCATAATCCGCACGGGTAATCGTGCCCGTATTGCCTTGAATCGAGCGTCGGGCGCCATCAGTGCGCCCCATTCTCCCGCGACCTTAACCGTTCGGGAACGAAGTATCCCGCATCTTTAACGACGGGAACCGGCTCCGGTTCCCCGGCACCCTGCAGTGACCGGATTCAGACGCGAATTCTGCGAGCCTGGTGCCGTGCCGACAACAGATTTTTCCGCGCAGCAGCAGCCCGTCGGAGTAGCGGCGGCAGAAGGGGGGTCAGAATGATGCAGCAGGCATTCCTTCCGAAGGACGCAATCCACATCGAACGGCCGGCGGCGGCCGAGCAGCGCCCGCTTTGGCGGCTCTACGACCAGGCCTACGAGGTCTCGCCGGCGTGCACCCGCGAGACTTCCGTCGAGGCCTTTGCGCTACGCTACCAGGTCTACTGCCTGGAGAAGGGCTTCGAGGATCCGGCGGTGAACCCGCTCGGTCTCGAGTGCGACGCCTTCGACGGGCGTTCTCTCCACTGCCTGCTGCGGCACCGGGAGACCGGCATCCCGGTCGGCACGGCGCGGCTGATCCGTCCGAACCCCCTCAAGCTCGGCGCCTCCTGGCCGATCCAGCAGATCTGCCGAGACCCACGGCTGTTCGACGAGGACCTGCTGCCGGCGGCCTCGACCGCCGAGGTTTCGCGCTTCTGCCTCTCCACCGCCGCCCGCGCACGCATCCAGGCGGCCTGCCGCAGGAGCGCGGACACCGACGAAACCGAGGGTCGGCTGGCGCCCTACACCATCCTCGGCCTGATCCGCGGCCTGTTGATGCTGAGCCTGGAGCAGGGCATCACCCACTGGACCCTGGTCGTCGAGCCCGCGCTGCTGCGCCTGCTGGGACGCATGGGCATGCAATTCACCAAGCTCGGGCCGATCGTGGAGTACCACGGCCGGCGCCAGCCCTGCTGCACCGAGATCGCCGCACTGCTGCAGGGCATGCGAGCCAAGCGCCGCGACCTGTGGAACATCGTCACCGACCGCGGCAGCCTCTCGCCCGAGACGGCGACCGACTCGGCTGGGGTGGGCGGCTTCTGGCGCGACCTCGCCGGCGGCCCGGCGGCGACGCGCGGCGTGGCGCTGGCCTGATCAGGCCTCCGGCGCCGGCAAGTCCGGCTGGTATCGCCCGGGAGCGACGACACCGTCGGGATCCAGCGCCGTGCGCAGCTTCGCGACCAGCGGCCAGTAGCCCTGCGAGCCGCCGGCCAGGTCGGCCATGGACTGGATGCCGACGCGGTAGGGGATGAAGCCGGCGCGCATCAGCGCGCCGAAGCAGCTCTCGTAGCAGGCCTCGGCCCGACGCCGCTCGTCCTCGTTCTCCTTGTCGAAGGCGATGGTCATGACCGCGGCCAGGGTCCGCTCGTTGACCGTGCTGAAGGTGACGAAGAAGTCGAAGCCGTGCTCGGCGAACAGCGGCTCGACGAGCGCCAGCAATTCCCTGGCCTGCTCGCCGGTCATCGGCATCACCGGCGAAAGCCAGAGCATGCCGCAGTTGTCGAGGGCAGGGTCGGCGCGCGCCGGGAAATCCTCGGGCAGCCCCTGGCGGCGCTTCCAGTAGGCGCCGGCAAGGAACTGCCGGCTCGGCATGCCGCGGTTCAGGTTGAAGAGGCCGCGCACGGCGCGCAGCTTGCCAAGGGCTTGACGGCCGAAGCGGAAGCGGCCGGCCAGCGGCAGTACCCGGTCGGCCAGGTCGAGCCGGCGCGAGGTCACGACGTTCATCTGCCAGCCGTGCGGCCGGAAGCTGCGGCGCAGCCGGCGCAGGGCGGCCCCGACCTGCCCGGGATCGCCGTAGAGGCCGCCGGCGAAGGTCCAGGCGCCGATCCCGGCCGCACGGCGCAGGGCCTCGCGCTGCGCCGTGCTGAGTGCGCCGCCTTCGGCGCCCAGAGAGGCCGCCGTGCGGCCGCTGGAGATGAGGCGCAGGTCGTTGCCGACGTGCACGACGCTGCGCAGGGTGCCGTCGAGCTTGAGGCCGCGCAGGGTATCGACAGCCCGCGGCAGGTCCTCGTCGCGGGGCAGGCTGCAGACGAACAACGCATAGGCCTCGGGCCGCGGCATCAGCCAGACGCAGAGCCGCGTGACGATGCCGAAGTTCGACTGCAGGAACAGGCCGTCGAGGCTCGGCCCGATGCCGTAGGGGAAGGTCGCCGCCGCGCGCGCCGCCGGATAGTGGCCGAGGCCTGTGCGCAGCACCTCGCCGGTGCCGGTCACCACCTCCAGGCCGCAGACGAACTGGGGCCGGTTGCCGTAGGGCGTATGGCCGAAGCCACGGTCCAGGATGTTGCCGGCGATGCTGGTGTCGGGACCGGCGCCGGTACTGTCGAGCCAGAGCGCGCCGCCGAGGGCCTCCAGCCGCTCGGCGAGCTGGCCCTGGGTCACGCCCGGCTCGATCACCGCGTAGGCGAGGGTCTGGTCGACCTCGAGGATGCGGTCCATGCCCGAGAGATCCAGCACGACCTGGCCCTCGCGCACCGGGCAGGCGTCGCCGTAGCCCCAGTTCTTGCCCCGGCTGATCGGATAGAGCGGGATGCCCGAGCGGCGGGCGGCGGCTACGCAGCCGACGACTTCCTCGCGGTTGCGCGGCCGCAGCACGGCGAGCGGCCGCGGCGCCCGCGGCAGGGTCGAGGCGGCATAGCGATCGAGCGTGGCCTCGTCGGCGAAGACGCGGTCCTGGCCGACGACCGCGGTCCAGCGCTTGAGTGCAACCGAGAGGTCAACAGCCATGATGATCGGCTTTCTGGCGGAGCGCCGGCCGGTTCGCGGCGCGCGCCTGTCGCCCGGTTCGAGAAGAAGGCGGGCCCGGTCACGCGCCGATACGAACTGTCAGCAGACTTGACGCCGAAGCTCCTGCTTGCGGCAGCGGGAGGCCGCGGTCCGCGAGGGGGCCTTGCCCCCAAAAAAAGACGAGCCCGGACGGCTACCTGCCGTCCGGGCCCGCAGCGGGCAGAACTTCTTGTTCTGCCTGCTTATGCCTTGCGACGCCGTCCGGCGACGCCCAGGCCGAGCAGACCGGCACCGAGCATCAGCAGGGTGGCGGGCTCGGGCACGGCCGTGAAGCTGCCGCTGGTCTCGCTCTCATGGGCGATCGAGAGCGTGTAGACTTGGCCGCCGGCGAGCATAACGCTGGTCGCCGAGAAGGCGCCGGTGCCGGGGTTGTAGAGCTTCTGGCCCTCGGTCAGCTGGCCGCGGCTGGTGTTCAGCGAGAAGGGATCGGAGCTCTCGCCGTTGCCGAGGTCGGTCGAGCCGTTCGGCGCCCAGGACCACACCTCGAGACCGGTCTCGTCCGAGATCGTGATGCTGAAGGCGATGCTGGCCTGCGTCTGGCCGGTGCCGTCCGCCAGCGCCACGTCGAGGTACGGGGTCGCGTCGAACTCGAAGGTGATGGTGTCGCTAGTCTGGAGGGCGAAGGCGAAGTCGGTCGTCGTTCCGACCGTCGCGCCATTCGAAGCGGTCGAGGAGTCGATCCGCAGCTCGCCGACCGTGTTGGCGGTCGCGGAAGAAGCGCCGCCGAGGCCGGTGATGATCGCGCCGTCGAGGTTGGCATCGCCGCGCGAGAAGACGCCGCCCGCCTGCTGCGAGAAGTCGTTCTGGCCGATCCCGGCGCAACCGGCGCCCAGGCACTGCAGCGGCACGTCGCTGGCGCCGCCGCTCAGGTCGTCGTCGCTGATGCCGGAGCCGTCGAGATTGGCGTTGGCGTTGGTGTAGTTGCCGACGGCCAGGTTCGTGAAGTCGCTGGCGTCGTACTGGTCGCCGGCGCTGTTGAAGACCTGGAAGTTGGCGATCCCCAGGTTCGAGTAGGCGATGGCCGAGGCCTTCGCCTCGGGTGCCGCGCCGAGCAGCATGGCGACGGCCGCCGCGGCGACCAGAGGCAGCGTCGCCTTCCTGGCGGTCACAGCGAAGTTGTGTGTCGTATTCATTACTCAGCTCCCTTTGGCCCCAATCCTGTCCCTAGAGAAGCAAACAACGTGCCAGTTTCCGATAGGGTGGAGGAAGCGAGCAAAACTGCGGCCTTTCAAGACGCCCGGCTGGCGAGGGCTACCGCAGCCCCCCCGGAAAGAGGGCGGGCCCTGTAAAGTCAGCCGACGCCGCCGATCACCCTGCTTACACTTGCCCCGAAACGGGACGAGCCCGGACGGCTACCTGCCGTCCGGGCTCGCAACGGGCAGAACTTCTTGTTCTGCCTGCTTATGCCTTGCGACGCCGTCCGGCGACGCCCAGGCCGAGCAGACCGGCACCGAGCATCAGCAGGGTGGCGGGCTCGGGCACGGCCGTGAAGCTGCCGCTGGTCTCGCTCTCATGGGCGATCGAGAGCGTGTAGACTTGGCCGCCGGCGAGCATAACGCTGGTCGCCGAGAAGGCGCCGGTGCCGGGGTTGTAGAGCTTCTGGCCCTCGGTCAGCTGGCCGCGGCTGGTGTTCAGCGAGAAGGGATCGGAGCTCTCGCCGTTGCCGAGGTCGGTCGAGCCGTTCGGCGCCCAGGACCACACCTCGAGACCGGTCTCGTCCGAGATCGTGATGCTGAAGGCGATGCTGGCCTGCGTCTGGCCGGTGCCGTCCGCCAGCGCCACGTCGAGGTACGGGGTCGCGTCGAACTCGAAGGTGATGGTGTCGCTAGTCTGGAGGGCGAAGGCGAAGTCGGTCGTCGTTCCGACCGTCGCGCCATTCGAAGCGGTCGAGGAGTCGATCCGCAGCTCGCCGACCGTGTTGGCGGTCGCGGAAGAAGCGCCGCCGAGGCCGGTGATGATCGCGCCGTCGAGGTTGGCATCGCCGCGCGAGAAGACGCCGCCCGCCTGCTGCGAGAAGTCGTTCTGGCCGATCCCGGCGCAACCGGCGCCCAGGCACTGCAGCGGCACGTCGCTGGCGCCGCCGCTCAGGTCGTCGTCGCTGATGCCGGAGCCGTCGAGATTGGCGTTGGCGTTGGTGTAGTTGCCGACGGCCAGGTTCGTGAAGTCGCTGGCGTCGTACTGGTCGCCGGCGCTGTTGAAGACCTGGAAGTTGGCGATCCCCAGGTTCGAGTAGGCGATGGCCGAGGCCTTCGCCTCGGGTGCCGCGCCGAGCAGCATGGCGACGGCCGCCGCGGCGACCAGAGGCAGCGTCGCCTTCCTGGTGGTCACAGCGAAACTGTATGTCAAATTCATTACTAAGCTCCCTTTGGGCCCCAACCCTGGATCCTGGAGACGCAAGTGGCGTGCCAGTTTCCGGCGGGGCGGGAGAAGCGAGCAAAACTGCGGCCTTCAAGGTGTCCGGCTGGCGAGGGCTGCGCCAGCCCCCTGAAAGAAGGCCTGTCCTGTAAAGTCAGCCGACGGTACCAACCGCTGTGCTTACAGCCGACCCAGCAGGCCGGCGCTGGCGACCCTGCAGGACAGCAGCTCGTAGCTGCGGCTCGCCAGCTGGCGCTTGTAGCGGGCGTCGCCGGCGAGCAGGTCGTAGGCCGCGGCGCCGCGGCTGCGGTAGTGCTCGGCGGCCAGGACATGGGCCAGCAGGCCCAGGTTGAGGCTGCCGTCGGCCGGATAGTCGAAGCCGACTTGGTACTGGTAGACGCGGTCCCGGTGCCGGAAGTTGTAGAGGTACCCGAGCGCGCGGGCGCCCGCGCGCAGGGCGAGCAGCTGCACCGAGCCGGGGCAACCGCGCGCGATCAGCTGCTCGTGGAAGGCGACGAGCCGCGGTGTGGCGAAGCCGCCCGGGTCGCCGCGCGCAAGCCAGGTGCGGTCGTGCAGGCGGCGCAGCTCGCCGAAGAAGGCCAGCGCCTGCGCCGCGTCGGCGGCTTCCTCCAGCACGACCGGACCCTCGGCCTCGAGCCGGCGCCGGGTCCGCCGAACGGCTTGGCGGGTGTTACGTCCCAGGCGGTCCAGGTAGCAGCCGCCGGTCGCCGGCGGCAGGTCACAGAGCCATCCGAGCGCGCGGCGGTAGACCCGGAAGCCGCGCCCCTGGCGCAAGGCGGCGGCGCGCAGCCGCTCGGCCAGCTCCGGCCGGCAGCGCGCGACCAGCAGCTCGTAGTCGCCGCGCGTCGCCTCGACCAGCCGGTCGAGAAAGGCCTCGAGCGCCTCGCGGTCGGCAGTCAGCGGCGCGTTGAACTCGACCGTCAGGCGGTCGTAGGCAGGATCGCCGCTTTCCATCAGGCTGGCTGAGTGCAGCGGCAGGGGCAGGCCGCCGGCGAGGCGGACCCGACGCCGGCCGAGCAGGGCGAGGGCCCGCGGCGCCGCCGGCTCGCCGAGCCGACACAGCCGGATCCGGCTGTCCGGCGGCCGGTGGTCGAGCCAGGACTCGACCCACAGCGGCGTCTGGAAGAAGGAGCCGGCCTGTCCGGCCAGCCGGTCCCAGCCGGAGCGCCGGTAGGCTTCGCCGACCAGAGGCTCGCAATCGAAGGCGAGGCGCGTCATGCTGTGCGCGTCATGCGGAAAGGCCGGCCGGAGCACCCGACGCTGCCGGCCCATCTGCCCGGGAGGTACTCCTTGCCTGCGCCACGGCTCCGGCTCTCCTTCGCGCTGCTGGCGCTCGCCTTGCCGGCGCTCCTGGCCGGCGCTCCGGCCGAGGCGGGCGCCTCGGCCCTCGTCGACTGCCTGGATAGCGCGCGGCAGGTCGTATTGCGAGCCCTGCCTTGGCAGTGCCAGGGCCGCGTGCTGACACCCGAGGAGGCCGAGGCGCGGCGCGCCGAGATCCGCGAGCAGCGGCTACAGCGGCTGCAGCGTTCGGGATCGCCGACCCGCCAGCCCCAGGCCCGGCCGGTGCGGACGGGCACGGGCTTCCGCGTCGACAGCCAGGGCCACGTGCTGACCAACCGCCACGTCGTCGAAGGCTGCCGCCGGCTCGACCTGGTGCAGGACGGCGCCAGCCTGGGCGAGGCCAGGCTGCTGGCCCTGCACCCCCAGCTCGACATGGCGCTGCTCGCGACCGGAACGCGGGGGCCCCACGCGCGCTTTGCCGGGCCGCCGCGCCCGGCCGCGGCGGCACCGCTCAGCGTCGTCGGCTACCCCGCCCAGGGGCTGGCGCGCCGCGAGGCCCTGCTGTCTTCCGTGGTCGCCGAGTCCGACGCGATGGCCGGGGCAGTGGGCGGGGCAATGGGCGGGGGCGGGCAGGCGCTCTGGTTCCGCGGCGACGTCAGCCAGGGCGGCAGCGGCTCGCCGCTGCTCGACGAGTCGGGCCGTGTCGTCGGCATGGTCAGCGCCAAGCGCGACCAGGTGAAGACCTACGCCGCGACCGGCGAGCTGCCGCCGGCCGGCGGCCTCGCGCTGCCGGCCCGCCGGCTGGTCGAGTTCCTGACCGCCTTCGGCGTAGCCCCGCAGGTGAGCACCGAGGCCCCGCCCCAGCGCGGCGACCCGCTCCTCGAAAGCGCGCGCAGCTACGTCCTGCGCATCGACTGCCGGTCCTAGGCCGGGCGATCGCAGGGCAGGGGCCCGGATCGGCCCAGGCTCACCGCGCGGCTTCTCCGCCTGGCGAAAGCGACCTGCGCGCCCGGTCCTCGCCCTCGAAGCTCGCGACCTTCACGCAGACCCCTTCGTTCCGGCGAGCGAGGCCTCGGCGGCCGCGATCTGCTGCTTCACGCGCAGGAAGCTGTCTCTCGCCACCCTATCCAGGGAAACCGCCCCCGCCGCTGCGCAGCCTCAGCCGCTGCTCGTGCGTTCACCGAAAGCGAGGATCGCAAGCACGGGTATAACCAAACGGTTCGTTGGGTGTATTCCAGGCATAGGAGTTCCTCCCTCGGCTTATGCATTTTCCGCTTCCAGCCTGCCGTCCCGCAGGTAGAAGATGTGGTCAAAGCGATCAAAGATTTTTTCATCATGTGTTACGGCGAGGATCGCTGCCTCCTGCTCAACGGCGACCTTGCGCAATAAATCCATCACGATCCCCGCACGTTGTGAGTCGAGTGCCGCCGTGGGTTCGTCGGCAAGGATGATCCGGGGCCGGTTGGCCAGCGCGCGCGCAATCGCGACCCGCTGGGCCTCGCCGCCCGACAGATTGGCGGGCATGGCTTCCTTGCGGTGTCCGACCTCCAGATAGTCCAGAAGCTCGATCGCGCGCTTCTTGGATTCCACCGTGTCGTATCCCGCCAGATTGAGGACCACGGCCACATTGTCGGTGCTGTTGAGGAAGGGCAGCAGGTTGTGGGACTGGAAAATGAACCCGACCTTTTCGAGGCGCAGCTTGCGCAAATCGGAGCGCAGCCAGCGCCCGTCATAGACCACTTCGCCGTCGAGACTGATCCAACCGTTGTTCGGCTCCAGGATGCAGCCGATGACGTTCAGGAGCGTCGTCTTGCCTGATCCGCTCGGGCCAAGCAGTGCGACAACCTGACCGGGGTGGACTTCCAGGCTGACATTACGCAGGGCATCGACGCGCGTGTCGCCTTCGCCGAAATGTTTCGAGACATTGCGAACATGAACAAGCGGCTCTTTCTCGGCCGAGCTGTTCATGATCAGCCTCCCAAGGCCGTTGCCGGATCGACCTTGAGCGCGAGCCGGACGCCGAGGCCGCTGGAAAGGATGCAGACCAGGATCACGATTCCCGCCAGAGCGAGGCCGTCCTCCGGTTGGAGCACGACACGGCGCGGAAAATAATCCTTGATCGCCGTAATCAGGAGCGCGCCAAATCCAAACCCGATCACGCCCATAGCAAGAGCCTGCTGCATAATCAGGCTGATAATGGTGCGATCCGGTGCGCCGATCAGCTTCAGCGTGGCGATCTCTCGAATCTTGTCCATGGTCATGGTGTAGAGGATCAGCGCAATGATGACGGCCGAGACAATCAGGAGCAGGGACGTGAACAGTCCAATCTGCTGGCGCGCCCGCTCGACGACCGAGCGCGTCAGGATCGTTTCCTGCCCGGCTTGTGTCATCGCCGAGAGGTGCTTCCAACGGCGCGCAGCTTCCGCCACGCTTTCAGGTGGGGTATTGGGCAGGACACGGGCGACGACCGCGTTGATCGTGTCCGTGCCGCCGGGACCGTTACCGCGTGCGACCTCCCGCCGCGCGGCAGGCGGGGCCAGCTCGAATTGCAGTTCCTGGGAATCCAGAAGCGTGATGTAGATCACCGGATCGCCGCCCGAAGACACCTGTCCGTCGGTCAGGCCGACGACCGTGAAGGTGTTGCGGCCCAGCTCTACCCGGTCGCCGGGCGACAACCCGGAACGCTGATCGGCCACCATTTCGTAATGGCTGCGGGCAATGGGCCGCCCGGTCCCGATCCGGTCGGGACCGCCGGGACGTCCCGGCTCATAGCCGACGACATAAAGCCGGAGCTTCTCGCCCCGGTGGGGCGTCTCGACGGATTGATAGGTGACGCTGCCCGCCGCGCCGACGCCCTGGAGGCGGGCGATCGCTTCGCGAGTGTCGCCAGGAATTCGCGACGATTCCGCGAACGGGCCGCGCGTGCCGGACTCGACCACCCAGACATCGACCGCAGGGGTGCGGACCAGCGTCAGCGCGTCCTCGACCAGGCCCCGGTAGATGCCGATCATCGACAGGACCACGCCTAGCAGGAGGCTCAGCCCGAAGCAGGTGAGCAGGAAGCGCCCGAGATTGTGCCGGATATCCCGATAGGCCAGGTTCATGGCGCGGCCTCCTCCGTCACCTTGGCCGCACGGCCTTCGCGTAGCCCCGGACGAAGCGTGGTCACGACTTGGGCGCCGTCGGGCAAATCGCCGGTAATCTCGAGGCGGGAATCGAGTGTCCGGACGCCAAAGGTCGTTTCGCGGCGGCGCAGCTCGCCGTCCTCGACAGTCCAGACCACGCCTTTGGTTCCGTCAAAGCTCTCGACAACCGTCTCCGGCACCAGCAGCGCTTTGTCGAGCACGGCGGTCCTGATGAAGACCTCTGCCTGTTCGCCAAGGTGGAAGCGCTCTGGGCAGCGGTCGCAGGCAATATAGACGCGGCGTTCCTCGCTCACCCGGTCGCTTTCGATGGCGATTCGGCTCACATGACCCTGGAACATCTGTCGTGGCAGGGACCGCAAGCGCACTTCGGCGGGCTGGCCCACCTTGATACCGCCAGCACGCGCCTCATCGACATAGGCAAGCGCCCAGACCGTTTCCGGGGCGACCAGGGTGAACAGCGCCTCACCTGGGCTCAGGACCGAGCCCAGCTCCTTGTGACGTTCCACCACGATCGCGTCATAGGGAGCTTTCAGGACATGATGATCGAGGAGCACCGTCTCCAATTGATATTGCGCGTTTGCGTCTTGGAGGGCGGCCTTCGCGACATCGACGTCGCTGGCCGCCACGGCCAGGTCGGCGGCAGCCACATCCACTTCCATTTGCGCTTCCTCGGCGGACTCCACCGAGACCGTCTGCCGGGACAAGAGCGCCTGTTTGCGCTCGTTCGTCAGCTTCTTTTGGGCCAGCACCGCACGTGCCTTGCCGACAGCGGCCTGCGCCATTCGGACCGCCGCTTCGGCGTTGACCAGCCCGGCCATCGCCTTGGCGACGCGGGCTTGCTGTTCGCCGTCGTGCAACCGCGCCAGAACATCACCCTGCCTTACCCGGTCACCATGGTCGGCGTTCAGCTCGACGAGCGCCGCGCCGACCTCGAATCCAAGCTTCGAGAGGATGCGCGCCTCGACCGTGCCAAGACCGAAGACCTGTACCGGCACGCCTTCGGCAGGCCGCGCCACCTCGACCGGCAGCGGGCGCATGAAGATGAACAGAAATACAGCGGCTCCCGCCGCCCCGATCCCGAGCAACGCAAGCAAATACCGGGCAATCCGCTTTCTCATGACTTCGCTTCCTTGCGCGCCGCCGCGCGTTCACACGCGAACCCGCTCAATTGAACATCAAGGAGGCGGCAACCTTCCTCGGTCAGGTCGAAGCAGCGCCCGCTGATAGACCATCTGACAGCCAGCCCCTGGACCAGGCCGACGATGAGGAAGGCCGCATCGTCGGGATTAAGATCGCCATGCAATTCGCCTCGTTCGCAAGCACGCGCCACCAGATCGGCAATCATCTGGTGGAAGCGGCTCAGGAGGCCGAAAAAGGCTGTGCGCAGCCCCTTGTTCTTGGTGTGCAGCTCCCGCGAAAACAGGATCGCCGGGATCGCCGGTGTGGACTGGATCAGCCGCAATTGCCCGGCGATCAGCGCGCGAATTTGGTCGATCGGCGCGGCATCCGGGCTCTGCGCCTTGGACCAGCGCGCCTCCATCATCGCGCCGACGCGGCCCGCGACGGCTTCCCACAAGTCCTGTTTTTTCGGGAAATGCCGGAATATGCCTGGCTGGGTGAGGCCCACGGCGTTGGCAACAGCCTCGGTCGTCAGCCGCTCAGGGCCAAGCTCGTCGGCGAGGCGCAGCGTGGCATCGATGATTTCCGCCTTGCGAGCTTCCGCAGTTTTCCGGACGCGCATCGGAACCGTCCTAGTTAGTTATCTATCACTAACTAGTAGCTGACGTGAATGTTGTCAACTCACGGGTCGCGCTCGTGGCGCGGCTTGGCGAACGGGCGGCTCGTGCGCGAGCCCGCCGCCGAGTTCGGCCCCGAGGGCGAAACGCCGGCCCGCGATCCGAAGGAGCCGATCCTGACCCGCCGGATCTGGGCGGTCATCGGCGGGTACGGCCTGTTGATCGGCGGCTCGGTCCTGGCCGTGTTCTTCTATGCGCTGGGGCAGGGAGCGAGCCAGGAGGAGGCGGTGACGGTCTCGTTCCTGACCTTCGCCTTCGCGCGTCTCTGACACGTGTTCAACATGCGCGGCCCGGACTCGCCGCTGTTCCGGAACGAGATCACCGGCAACAAGTACGTCTGAATCGCCATCGCCATCGGCGTCGCGCTGATGCTGGCCGCGGCTACCTGCCGGTCCTGAGCCCGGTGCTCGGCGCCATGCCACCGAGCGCCGAGGGCTGGGCTCTGCTCATCGGCGGCAGCCTGGCGCCCCTGATCGTCGCCCAAGCCCTAAAGCTTCGGACCCTGCGCCGGAGGGCTTCCTGACTGCCCCGCCGAAAGCGCCGGCAGGGCCGCCAGCGCCCTGGCCGCTCCGCCGCCTGCCGAACACCCGATAGGCGACGATCGGCAGGGCCGCAAGCAGGCAGATCGCGGCGATCAGGAGGGAGACGGCCGGCCAGCCGAAGGCAGCGGCGATCGCGCCCGATGCGGCGGGACCGAGGAGCAGGCCGACGTTGTTGCCCTGCATGGCGAACCCGAGCGTCGCCCCGACCAGCGCCGGAGTGGGGGCGTAGAGGGGAGCGCTGAAGAATATCACGACCGGGACGAGGCCGCTGGCGAAGGCGAAGACGACGCACAGGGCGACGACCGCCGCGCCCGGGACGGGCGCGGCGAACGCGCCGGCGCCGCAGATCGCCAGGATGCCGAAGCTCGCGGCGAGAAGGCGCACCGGCCGGGCCCCGCGCGCCAGGAGCTGCCCGCAGGCGAGGTTGCCGAGGCCGCTGGCCGCGATCGCTGCCGCGCTCAGCAGGCTCGCGGCTTCGAGGCCGATCCCGAGCCGCTCGGAGAGATAGGAGGGGAGAAAGCCGAAGAGGGCGAAGAAGCCGGTCGCGAATGCCGCGAAAAGCCCGCCGAGGATCCACGGTCCTGGCGCTCTCAGGGCGCTGCCGATGTCCTGGCGTATCGGTGGATGCCTGTCCCGGCGGCTCGGCGGCAGCTCCAGGGTCAGGGCCAGGAGCGCCGCGTAGCCGAAAAGGATCACCGCGTTGAGCGTCCAGAAACCCCGCCAGGTGAGCAGGCTCAGCAGCGGCGCTGCGAGCAGGACGATCGTCATGCCGACGGGCATGAAGCTCGCCCAGAGCGCCATCGCCCGGTCCCGGATCTCAAGCGGAGCCACCGCGACGACCATGACCGGCGCGGCCACGATGAGCCCCAGGAAGCCCAGTCCCTCGATCACCCGCGTGCCGAGCAGGACGGCCGGTCCGCTCGCGACCGCCCCCAGCGCGGAGCCGGCGGCCATAAGGAGCAGGCCCGCGACCGCCATCCGCTTGGCCCCGATGCGGTCGACGGCCAGCCCGATCGGCGCGCCGGCGACAGCCCCAATGAGGGCGAAAGCCGAGTTCAGCCAGGAGGCGGTGGCGAGGCTGAGCCCCAGCTCGTCCTGCACGGCCGAGAGCGCCAAGGGCGCCTTGCCGACCTGGAAGGCCGACACGACGCCGGCGCCAAGGATCAGGAAGACGGCGGGCCAGGCCGAGCTGGATGGCAGGGCGTGGCCTCCGTTCAACCGGCGGGCTCCGGTACCGGCTGCCTGCGGCCGAGCGCCATCGCCCTGGCGATCTCGGCCACGTGCCGGCCCTGGAAGCGCGCGCCCTCCAACTCGTTGGCGCTCGGCTGGCGGTCGCTCTGGTTCTCGTCCTCCGCCAGCGTCGAGGCGCCGTAGGGCGAGCCGCCGGTGACCTCGTCCATGCGCATCTGGCCCTTGAAGCTGTAGGGCAGGCCGACGATCACCATGCCCAGGTGCAGCAGCACGACGTGGGTGGAGAGGATGGTCGATTCCTGGCCGCCGTGCTGGCTGCCGGTGGAGGTGAAGACGCTGCCGACCTTGCCGACCAGCTTGTCCTCGAACCACAGGCCGCCGGCCTGGTCGAGGAAGTTCTTCATCTGGCTCGCCATGTTGCCGAAGCGGGTCGGCGTGCCGATGACGATGGCGTCGTGGTCGGCCAACTCGGCGACGGTCGCGACGGGCGCCTCCTGGTCGAGGCGATAGCCGGATTTCCTGGCGATCTCCTCGGGCACCAGCTCCGGCACCCGCTTCACGGTGACCGCCGCGTCGGCCTGCCTCGCGCCTTCGGCGAGGGCCTTGGCCATGGCCTCGATATGGCCGTAGGAGGAGTAGTAGAGCACGAGAACCTTGGTCATCTGTCATCTTCCAGCAGGGCGCGTCGAACGTTCGCCGCGCGCGTTGCGCTTCTCCTTCGGCGCCGACTGCGCCGTTCGAGAAGCAGATGACAGTCGAGGCCGATCGGCGTAACTGAGAAAAAATCGCTCAATCCGATCTATGAGATCGATCATGTTGGACGCCCTCACGCTCGACCAGATGCGCACTTTCGTGGCCGTCGCGGAGACGGGCAGCTTCCGGGCGGCGGCTGCGCGTCTCTCGCGGGTTCAGTCGGCGGTCAGCCACGCGATCGCCAAGCTGGAGGCGGAGCTCGGGGTCAGCCTCTTCGACCGCTCGGCGCATCGGCCCGCCCTGACGCCGGAGGGCCGCTCGCTGCTCGCCGACGTGCGCGCCGTCTTGCTCAAGGTGGATACGATGCGGGCGCGGGCGCGGGGCCTCGGGGAGGGCCTCGAGCTCGGCTTCACGATCGCCCTCGACCCGCAGTTTCCGATCGGGCTCGCCACCGCGGCGCTGAAGGAGCTGCACGAGGCCTATCCGTCGGTCGCGGTGCGGATCTTCACGGCCTCGCTGGGGGAAGCCGTGCATGCCCTGCGGCAGCGGCGCTGCGCCTTGGCGATCAGCAGCGTCGACATCCCGGACCCGCAGATCGAGCGGCAGGCGCTCGCCCTCGTGCCGAGGGCCGCGGTAGTCGCCGCGGGCCATCCCTTGGCCCGGCGAGCCGCCAGCCGCGAGCCGGTCACGGCGGCGGAGCTCGCCGACCAGCTTCAGATCGTGGCCGAGGACCCGTCGCCCCTGACCGAGGGCCGTGACTACGACGTGCTCTCGCCCGGCACCTGGCGGGTGAGCGACAATCCCACCAAGCACGCGCTGATCCTCGCCGGCCTCGGCTGGGGCAGCCTGCCGCTCTGGATCGTGGAGCGCGACCTGGCGGAAGGGCGGCTCGTGCGCGTGCCTGCGGCCGAGTTCGGCCCGGAAGGCGAATCGCTGGCCCGCGTCTGGCTGATGCGCCGTACGGACGAGCAGCCCGGCCCGGCGGCCAGGGCCTTCCGGGAGACGCTGTTCCGGCAGGCCGGGGCGTGGGGCGCGACCGCGTAGCGCAGTCCCCGACCGAGGCGACCGATGGAGAAATCTGCTATTTCGCAGCACCGAGCGGTCGCACCTGCTACTGCTGTCCGGGGCTCTCGCGGCGTGGCGGCAGCTCTTCCAGTCGTTTGGCTGCCCCCTGCCGTGGCGCACCTATGCGCCTGATGTAATGTGATTGAGGAACTATGACACCGAGAGGCACTGCCAGCCATGGATGACGCAGTTTGGGACGAGCGACGACTGCGCATTGCCACGGATGCCGCTGGAGTGGCGCTGTGGTCCTGGAACGTCGATACCGACAAGATCGCCATGGACGAGCATGCTTTCGAGCTTTGGGGCGTGCCGCCCAGAGATCACATCACCTTCGAGGAACTGTCCGAGCGTATCCACCCGTCCGACCTGGACAAGGTTCGGGCAGCCTTCAGCTCCACAAGGGACCTGAGCGGCGCCTACGAAACGGATTTTCGGATCTTGCACGGTGACGATGTGCGGTGGGTTTCCGCGCGGGGGCGTGGCGACGATCAAGGCATCGTCGGCCGGATCATGTTCGGCGTGTTCCTGGACGTCACGGTTCGCAAGCTCGCGGAAGAAGAGCGGGAAATGATCGCGAGCGAGATGCAGCACCGGATCAAGAACCTGTTCAGCCTCACCTCGGCGCTGACCGGAATCGCCTCGAGGTCGACCGAGACCGCGACTGAGATGGCTGGCGACTTGACGCGTCGCCTGGCCGCCCTGTCCGCGGCCCACGACCTGATTCACCCGGCATTCAGCAAACAGACACGTGCCGTTCCCCTGCGAGATCTCCTCGTCGTTCTCCTGAAAGCCTACTCGGACAATGGCTCGAACTCAAAAGGCGTAGCCCTTTCCGCGCCGGAGGTCCTGGTGGGCGAACATTCCATCGCCGCACTCGCCATGATCGTCCACGAGCTGGCCACCAACGCGGCGAAGTATGGCGCCCTGTCGACCGCCGAGGGAGGGCTGGACGTGTCGTGCAATGAAGGGGAGAACGAGCTGGAACTGGTCTGGGCCGAAAGTGGCGGCCCGCCTCCGAACGCGCCGCACGGTCGTGAAGGATTCGGCAGCAAGCTGACGGCAAGGGTGATCAAACAGATCGGGGGCTCCATCACCCGCGACTGGACCGACGACGGCGTCATCGTGACGCTGCGGATGAGCAAGGCGCGTCTCGGCGCATAGGCGGCTTGCAGAAGTCGGTCTGCTACGCACCGCGCACTCGGGCGCTCCGAGAGCGCCTATCTCTGAACACTGCCCAGACCATCCGCGCCGGAACCGCCCTGTTTCAATCCCGCGAGAAAGGCGACGGCGCTTCTGCTCGGCAGGAAGAAATAGGCCCCGCCCCGAATGCGAACGACGTCGTTGAAGCCTTTGGCGCACATCGGCCCGGAGGACGTGGGAATGGTCAATTGCCCGGCTTTTCCCCCGCGACCGACGATGGCGTCGACCTCGTCGGTCAGTCCGTGAAACTGACGCGACATCGCCCAGGTCTGCTGGACGAATTCGAACTGCCGCTCGATATCCGCATTCAGGCACAGGAAGAGGAGCCCGCGCTTGCGTGACGGGCCGGCGCCGCGCGCGTAGGGTCGGCCGACGCGGAGGATCCGGTGGCGGTTCACGATCGAAAGCTGCTCCTCCGAGCCCGGCTCGAAGCTCTCGCGCGGATTGCTTCGGCGGATATGGGCGCTGTAGGGACAGCGCTTGCCGTCGGGATCCTCCACCCCGTGCAGGAAGTCGTTGTCCGGCCGGATCGGGGTCTTGCCGTCCCAGCCGCTCGCCGGCGCGAAGGGATGGCGTGTCAGAGAGCTTCCATCCGGCCACCGGCCCATGGACTTCGCCGTGATCCAGGTCGCGAACTGGTCGCGGGAGAGGCCGTGCGGCCGGGCCGGGTGGTCGGCCAGCTGGTCGGCCAGCTCCAGCGCCTGCTGCCGGAACTTGTCCACGTCCTGCTCCATCTCGCGGATCACGAGGAACGACCCGTTGCGCCCGAAGTCGCGGTCGGCATTGGCGGTGCTGCGGCGGAAATCCGGCCAGTCGGCGTCTGCGGTGCTCGTATCCACGGCGGGCAGGCGGTTCGCGGGGTCCGCTGTCGCGGCAACGCTCGGCGAGGGCGGCAGGTAGCCGCGGTTGTCGGGGTAGCCGAGGATGAACTCGCCCGGTTCGACCACGTCGCGCGAATTCTGGTTCTGCCGCCAGCGCGGGATGCCCCGCAGGATCGGCTGCGATACGCCGTCGACGAAGCCGAAGGGCTCGCGCACCGGGGCGTCCTCGGGCAGGCGCTCGGCCTCGATCGTCCAGACCAGCGCGCCGCCGGCCGCCTGGAGCGCCTCGACGACCTCGCTTGCGTGGGCCCCGGCGCTGTTCTCCGTCCCCTCGTCGGGAACCCGGGACAGCACATAGAGCGCCGCGTCGACGGGCTTCTCCGTCTGCCCCCAGTCCCAGGTGGCGGGCTTGTCCTCCCCGGTGTCCATCAGGACCGACCGGGCGCGGCGGGGCTCGGCCATGCCCTGGCGGAACGCGGCGGGGAAGGTGGCGAGCTCCGCTTCCGTCAGCCCGAACCGGCTCAGTCCGGTCGCGGTCAGCGCGAGAATGGTAGCCGTCGCGCCGGGCTTGTCGTCACCGTAGGAGATCATCGGCTCGACCTTGCGCAGCCAGTCGCGCGCCGCGTCTGCGTCCTCGGGCAGCCGGATCAGGTGGCATACGCCGTCGCGCAGCGACCCCATGCCGCCGAACAGGATCTTCTGGATCTCGTCCGTCTGGAGCGTCGCCGCCCTTCGCTGGGACGACCCGAAAAGGTCGAACCAGGCGGCTGCCTCGTCCTCGGTCGCCGCGGTGAGCAGCCCATGCCGGATCGCGGCGTTCAGCCGGACCGTATGCGTGGTCTTGTTCGGATAGGCGCGATACCAGAACCAGGACGGCCGCTGCTGGCGCCGCGCCCATCGCTTGAACCGGTCGCCATCGGTCGCGCCGTCGAAGAAGAGGTTGGAGGTGCGCGGAAAGCCCTCGGTATTGCTCCAGACCCCCGTCAGGCCGGTCGAGGCCTTGGTGATGAAATCCTCCAGGTAGCTCTCCCAGCTGCCGCTGTAGTTGGAGAAGAACAGCAGCTTGTCCGTGCCCGGCAGCAGCACCCAGCGTGCGGAATGGATCGTGCCGAGATCGCCAAGGAACCCGGGACGGAAGCGTGTCGCCGCAAGCTCGCCGACGAACCAGAAGGCGAGGCGCAAAGTGAACCGCCGCAGCCGGCCCGCCTTCATCACCGAGATGCCGGCGAGGTGGTTGACGTCGCCATCGTCCTCGATGCCCATGACATCGCTCAGGACCTGGTATGCGGGTGCGCTGTCGTCCGGCGCGTCGGTCGTCTCCCGGCGCCGGAGCCCGGCGTAGAGCGCGCCGGCCGCCGCGACCAGGACCAGGCACCAGAGCAGGAGGACCAGCGCCGCCATGCCGATCCCCGCCCAGGGGCCGGAGGTCGCACCGATCCAGATCCCCGCCAGGAGTGTCGTGAGCGCCGCGACGATCAGGCCCGGCCAGGCGAAGTTCACGATGCCCCGCCCGACCAGCCCGAGCAGCGCCGCGGGCCCGAACGCGCCGGCCGGGCCGGGGTAGAGGAAGGACACGTCGTCCGTCTTCATCATGTCCGCCTGGGCCTCGTCCTTCGCGACGGCCTCGCGCAAAGCGCGCAGCCGCTGCAGCCGCGAAGCGTCGCTTCGGTCCGCCACGACGAGATCGCGGACCCTGTTGCCGAAATCCTCTTCCCGGAAGATGCGGTCGACCGTCATTCCCGGGACGCCGCGGTGGTTCAGCCCCGGCACGGAGAAGAGCCCAGTCCCGGTCTCGATCGAGTGCTCCCGGAGCAGCCCGGCGATATCGCCCCCCGTGACCCGGATACCCGCCCCCTCGAAGATCGCCGTGAGGCTCTCCGACAAGTTGTCCGCCAGCGTCCGGATCGCCGAGTTCCGGTCGCCGTCATGGGAGGATTCGAGTACCAGGAACGCGCCGGAGCCGATGCCTTCCGGCACCGTCGTGATGCTGAGAAAATGCACGCCCTTGCCGCGCAGGCTCTTGCGCACGCGGCCGCCCCGATAGGCTTGCCGGCCTTCGGTCGCGAGGATCTCGTCGACGGCGCCGATCCTGGCGCCGTCGAACGGCAGGGCGATGGTCAAGTAGGTAAAGGTCATCGGTCCGCTCCGAGCCTGACGATCACTTCGTCGGGAAAGGGTCCGCGGGCGTGGTAGCGCTCGACCCCGGTCGCGCCCGCCCGCAGCAGATGCGCCACCAGCGCCGGGATCTGTCGGTCGTTGACGTCGCGGCCGGAGCAGCAATGCAGCCCGTAGCCGAAATGCAGGTATCGACGCATCTCTCGCCCGGGCAGGAGCCGGCCCGGCCGCGGGAAGCGGCTCGCATCCTGCATCGCCGCAAGCGTCACCGGGATCACGCTGGTGCCGGGCGCGATCTGCATCCCGTCGAGCGAGGTCGCGTGCTGGGTCTTGCGCAGGACGACCGGGTTGTGCGGAAGCTGGCGCAGGGCCTCGTAGCACCAACTCAACATCCGGTCGTGATCGTCGAGATCGCGGCGGACCGCCTCGAGGGTGCGCCGCCGCGAAAGCAGCACCCGTGCGGCATTCGCGACCGCCGTCGCCGTCGTATCGACGGCGCCGACGATCAGCCCGGCCAGCATCCAGCGCACGGCCTCGGGCTCGAGCGGCAGGGCCTTCTGTGCCCGGATCAGGCCGCCGAGAACGTCGTCCTCGGGCCGATCGCCGCGCCGCGCGATCTCGGCGTCGATCCAGTCTCCCAGCTCCCGACCCGCGGCGATCCCTTTGTCCCGCACGACGTTGTCGCCCTTGGGATTGAGGAAGGTCTCGTGGAACACCGCCCGCAGCACGCGGGTCATGTCCGCCTCGGTCGGCCCTGCGATGCCGAAGATCGCCGTTGCGGTCCGCGCGGCTACCAGGCGGGCGTAGCCGTTCACCAGGTCGATCCGGCCGTGCCGCTCCGCCGCGTCCTCGAGCAGCCGCCGCGCTTCGGTGTCGAGTAGGCTGCGCGCCGGGCTCATCCTGGCCTCGCGCATCGCCGTGTAGACCGCCTCGCGCTGCGCGAAGATGTCTGGCGCGGAGCGATCCATGCCGAGGATGAAGGGCCCGCTCACCGCCGTGATTCTTTCCTTGTTGACCGGTTCGATGGCGAAATCGCTGTCGCGTCGCAGGACCTCGGTGACGTTCTCCCATGAGAGCGCGAAGACGGTCCCGCGCAGGCGCAGGGTCGGGCGGAAGCGCACGAGGGTCCGCAGCGCCAGGGCGGGAAGGGTCGAACCGGCCAGCCATCCGGTCGGGGACCATCCGATACGCGGTCGTTTCATCGGCGGCTGCGGTTCGGGCCGCGCGGTCTCGTAGATCTCCTGTGCGATGCGGCCGGCGGGCCGCGCGCGGTAGCGCTCGACGATCTTGCGATAGGCCGTCGGCAGCTCTTCCAGCGACGGCAAGGGGGCCGCGAACTTCCCCGGCAGGAGCAGCGGCCCCGAGAGCGAGGCAAAGACGATATCCGCCGTGCCCGGCCGGGCTCCGCCGAGGAAGGGCTGCCCCTCGCAGGCGGCCTCGACCGCGTCGAAGGCCGCGTCGATACGGCCAAGCGTCGCGTCCAGATCGAAACCCTTGAGCTTGATCCCGGCCAGCATCCCCTTGCGCCAGACGCGAAAGCCTCTCGATACGAGGACTTTCTGCCAGCTTGGCGCGCGGTCCACCGCGTACTTCGTCACCGTCTCTCGGTGATCGAGCATGAAGTGGTAATAGACCTGAACCGCGGGCCAGAAGAGCTTGTCGTAGAACAGGTCGACCCATTCGAGGGTCTGCTCCCGCTCCGCCTGCGTTTCGCCGAGCAGCCTCTGTCCCGGCCGCGTCTTGGCGTCCAGCCCGAAAAGGAAACCCTTCAGCCCGACCCACGGCCCGTCGGGCGTCAGGACCAGCGGGAGCTCGATCCCGACCCTGTGTCGCTTCGACACGAAGGCATGGAAGATGGGCGCGTGGGCCTGTTCCTCATAGGCAATGCGATAGGCTTCGAAGAGCCAGCGGGCCATTTCGACCGAGGGACTGAGCCGTGTCGAGACGAGCACATGCCGCGGCGGCTCTGATGTCGTTCCGCTCGCAAGATTTTTCATGAATAGACCCCTGCAAGACAATAGGCAACGGACGGCGATTACATGGCTTCGAAGACAACGACCGGCCTATCGACAGTCGCCTTGCGATGGCCCTGCCCGAAGATTGGTCCGGCACAGCGCCACGGGGATAAGGTTCCCGGACACGCACGTAAACAAAGCCTGACCTGCCACTTTCAATAACAACCAGTTCTTAGATTAAGCCGCGTTTGATGCTTGTTTTCAAGCGAGCCTTCTTCCACCGCCACCTGAAAGTCCTCTACGGACTCCGCCGCTTTGGGGGAGGCTCACCAGCCCGGAGCGCCTGCGATTGATGTCCGTTTCGGACAGGACGGACCGCAGGTTTCTTTCAGACCGCCAACGACAGGAAAGGACCCATCGGGCAGCTTGCATCGGGTTCGCGACTGAAAGGTGGCGGAGGGGGTGGGATTCGAACCCACGAGGGGCTCGCGCCCCTGCCGGTTTTCAAGACCGGTGCCTTCAACCGCTCGGCCACCCCTCCGGCGAGGAAAACTGCCATTCCTGGCGCCGGGCGGCGGGAAAACTAGCGCGCTTGCCACCCGATTGCCACCGGCGCGTCCGGCTACTGTTCGAGGAGCGTTCTCAGGGCGCCGTCGATCTGGAGCGCGGCACCTTCCTGCAGGCCGGGGACGATGTGCGAGTAGATGTCCATGGTCACGGCGACGCTCGCATGGCCCGCGCGGTCGGCGGCGACCTTCGGGTGAATCCCGGCCTTCAGCAGCTCGGTGAAGTGCGTGTGCCGCAAGGCATGGATCCCGACCGCCGGCACCCCTGCCTTCGCGACTAGCCGCGCGAACTCCTTGGAGAAGGTGCGCGGGTCGACGATCGCGCCGGCGCCGGTGGCGAACACCAGATCGAGCTCGTCCTTGCCCAGGCCTGCCCTCAGGCGTTCCTCGGCCTGGCGCCGCTTGTGGGCCCGCATCTCTTCGACCACTGCAGGGCCGATCTTGACCGTTCGCCGGCTGCGCCTGGTCTTCGGCGCCTTGAACCGCAGGCCGTGGGCCGTCGTCTGCTCGAGCGCCTGGGCGACGGTGAGCTGCCCGCGGTCAAGGTCCAGGTCGCGCCACCGTAGGGCCAGCAGCTCGCCGCGGCGCAGCCCCGTCGCTAGGGCCAAGAACAGGGGCGTCCGCAGCCGAGTGCCCTCGGCCGTCTTGAGGAGCATGGCCGCCTGCCGAGGGTCCAGGACTTCGATCTCCTTCGGCTGGACGGCCGGCCGCTCGACCAGCTCCACGGGGTTGCTCGCGATCAGGTCGAGCCGGCGGGCGCGGCGGAGGGCGGCATTCAGCACCCGGTCCAGATGGCGCACGGTGCGCGGCGACAGGCCGCCCTTGCCGTTCTTCCGGCCGCTCTTGAGCCGGTCGGCATAGAAGGCCTCGATGGTTGCGGCCCGGAGCTGACCGAGCTTCACCGCGCCCAGGCCCGGGATCAGGTGGCCGCGCACCAGCTCGGAATAGCGCTCGTGCGTCTTGGCCGACACCTGGCTCTCCTGGGCGGTCAGCCACTGCTCGAGGTACTGCCCAAGCGTCATCTTGCCGGCGTCGGGGATCTCGCCGCGGTCGACGGCGCCCAGGCGCTCGCGGAGCGCCCGCTGGGCGTCACGTTTCGTGCCCTTGACCGTGGCGAAGCGCGTACGGCGCCGACCGGTCAGCGGGTCGGTCCCGGCGTCCCACTTGATCTCCCAGCTGCCAGCCGAGCGCTGTCGGATGTGTCCGGTACTCATGAGCGCACCCCTTTCGACTTCTTGCGATTGTTGAAGGTCGAGCGGCATTTCTCCGAGCAGAACCGGGCTCCCGCTCGGCGGCCGGCACCACCGCCGGATTCGAACCACGTTCCGCACCAGTCGCAGGTGCGAAGATCGGCGCCTGAAACTGTCGACTGCGCGAACTGGAGCCATAGGGCGTCGCGCAGCGAAACCGGTATCAGCCGAAGGGCGGGCCGGCCGCCGGGGCCCTGGGCGACCAGCCTTGCCCGCATCCGACCGAACTCTGTCGGACTCGGGGCGTCGTAGATCAGCTTCTGAGGGTCAACCTCCCGCACGACGATGAGATGCTTCATGTAGCTGACCCAGAAGCGCCAATCTTCGACTGGGTCGCCCTCTGGAGCGTGCCCGTTCTCGGTGAGCGGGCCGAACTTCGACGCGAAGTCGATGTAAGCCTCAACCGAGTCATCCAGCTCTGAGAACTGCTTGTAGAGCGTGTCAAAGTGCTCGAGTGGGTGCCGGGTCTGCAGGCCGCCGCCTCTTCGCACGATCGCGTCGTGCTCGCGGCGGCCGAGGAGCGATCCCTTCGGCTTGTGGCTTCGTTCGAACCGGTAGCCCTTCGAGTCCACCTGCCATTCGAAGTGGGTCGAGATCGTTGCCATCGGCCCTCCGAGCATCTGGAAAAATACGGATAATCCAATTCTTCCAGATATCGCGTTGCGGCGCAAGGCCCGCAGTAGGACGATCAGCGGACACAACATCTTGCGTCCTCTGAAGGAGGGTAAACCATGGAGAGCGTCCAGAAGCGGACGATGACGGTTCCCGAGGCCGGGCGGGAGTTCCTGAATGTGAGCGAGAGGCGCGCGTATCAGCTCGCCGAGGAGGGGGTCATCCCGACCGTGCGAGTTGGCCGGAAGCTGATCGTGCCGATAGCCGCGATGGAGCAGCGGTTCGCTGAGATGACCGAGCAGGCGCTGAAGGGCGCAGCCGAGCATGGCGAGGCCGCCTGACGAAAAAGCCCGGCCCCGCACTGGCAGCGGGAACCGGGCTCTTAGCGAAACAGCAGTTCCGAATCATGCCAGCAGCGCCCGAGCCGCGCAAGCGGCGCTGCACGCTCCGCTCGACCCGTTCCTGTTGGACGAGGACGCCGGCCAGGGCAGGCGCCTGCGCGTCCGGGTCGCTGTCGACCAGAACGGCCGGTACGGCGTTGACCTTCGCCTGTGGGCGGCCGTCGCCGGCGAGCTGCGCCCGACCCGGAAGGGTGTGCGTCTCCTACCCGGCCGGGCCCTGCGCGTTGCCGAGGCGCTGCGGAAGGCCTCCTCGGAGCTCGAGCGCCTGGCGGGAGGTGGCGGTGGCTGACCGCGACGAGATCGCGGCCGAGTTCGCCGCCGTCGTTGGCGCAATGGGCCGGGCCGAGTTCGCGTTGCTGGAGCAGATCGGCGTCAGCCTGGCGGAACTGCCGCCCGGGCGCTCGATCGTTGCCGTTGGTCGCGGCCGGATTGACAGCGCCATCCTGTTCGCTCCCGACCCGGAAGGCGAGCCCCTGCTCATGGTCGCCGCCGGTGAGCACGACCGGCGAGACGGCGGCTGGCTGAGCATCGTCGACCTGGTCGCCTGGCGCCCCAGCGCCCCGCAGCGCTGGTGGCGCAGGACGGGCGCCGCTGGCGTCTTGGGCGATCTGGACGACGCGCGATTCCAGCCGCGGCCGGTGCTGCACCTTCGCGCGAGCCCGCTTGCCTGGGTGCGGGCGGGGGGGCAGGGGGCAACGGTGCTCGACTGGCGGGCTGACCCGCGCGACCTGCTGAGCGGCTTCGCGGAGATCCGCTGCAGCTCGCCGGCGGTGGCCGAGAGGCTGGCGCGTCGGGCGGCCGAATGCGCGCGCTGGGCCACTGCCATCACCGTAGCGGAGGCTCGACGCGATGCTGCGTGATGACGAGGCGCAGACGGCGCCGGCCGAGCGCCCCCAGGAGCCGCCGCTGCCGGAGAGCGACGGGCGCGGCTCGGGGCGGGCGGCTCAAGGCGAAGTGGAACTGCTCCACTGGACCGAACTGCGCGGGATTCCCCGACGCGAGGCTCTGGTCGAGGACCTGTTGGACAGCACCGCGCTTTCGGTCCTGTACGGCCCTCCTGGCACCTGCAAGACCTTCTTCGCAATCGACCTGTCGCGGTGCCTGGCCGACGGGACCCCCTGGCGCGGACGCCGCGTCCGCCGGTGCGCAGTGCTCTACGTCGTCGCAGAGGGTGGTCGCGGGTTCGTCGATCGCCTGGAGGCGATGCGGCTGCACCACTGCGTCCCCGAGGACATCCCGCTCTTCGTCAGCGTCAATCCGATCAACCTTCGCTCCCCCGAGAACGACGGTGGCCACGTTTCAGCTCTGATCGAGAAAGCGAAGGCACTGCCGCTCGAGCCGGGGCTGGAACTCGGCCTGGTCGTCATCGACACGCTCTCGCGGGCGATGGCCGGCGGCAACGAGAACGGTGCCGAGGACATGGGAGCCTTCGTCATGCAGATGGACCGCATCCGGGCCGAGACCGGCGCCCACGTCATGCTGGTCCACCACAGCGGCAAGGACGAGGCGAAGGGCGCCCGCGGCCACTCGCTGTTGCGGGCGGCCGCGGATACCGAGCTCTCCATCAGCGGCACGCAGCCGATCGTCAGCGTGCGGTCCGAGAAGCAACGCGACCATCGTACCGGCGAAACCTTCGCCTTCAAGACGGTCGAGGTGCCACTACCCCCTGACGAGTCGGGCCGGGTGAGGGGGAGCCTGGCGCTCGCCGAATGCGAGGCGGTCGGACAGGTGACAGCCCGTCGTCCGAAGCTGTCGCCACAGACCAGCATCGCCCTCTCCATCCTGCAGAACGAGATCGACCGGAGCGGCGAGATCCTGCCGGCAACCGACCGGACACCTCGCAACGTCAAGGGCATCTCTCTCAGCCTCTGGCGCACTGCCTGCGGGACGCATGGGCTCGTCGCGGCGGACAACTCAAAGGACAAGTCGGAGGCGCTGCGGAAGGCCTTCAAGCGCGCGTTTCAGACGCTCCAAGACAAGGAAATCATTGGCTTTCATAACGATCGCGTGTGGTTGGCCCGATGACCCGGACAAGACCGGACAAGACCGGACAGATTGCGCGGTTGTCCGGGCCGGGCACCGGACAGGACAGGACAACCCCCTTTAGGGGGTGTCCGGTCTGTCCGGGGGCGGAAACCTGGGCGCTCCGTACCCAGCAGCAGAGCCACAAGCGGGGCGGAAACCTTGCCCGAAGGACTGCAGCAGGGGTGAGCGGGAGACGTTGGCGCCTCGCGCGAGGGGTCACGCGCCTGCCGGCCGATCGGGCGGGACGGGCAGGGCGCGCCGCCAGCACCCGCCAGCCGGCCCGGCTTCCGCGCTCTCTGGCTCGAGGGTTGCGGCCGTGAGCGACCGCCCGGCGGTCGAGGTCAACGGCGCGATCCAGGGTGGCACCCCTGTCGACCAGCTCGCACGGCTGCGCGTGGTCCTCGGGCTCTCGGCTGCCAAGGTCGACCGGCTCGCCCACTGGCGGGAAGGCACCTGTCGCGGCTACGAGAGCGGCCGGCGGCCCAGCTACGAGCGCCTGCTCGAGTGGTACGCCGCTCTCGGCGCCGAGCCCGTCATCCCCCTGCCAAACTCCTACATGATCGGCGCACTGCTGCAGCGCACGCCACAGGTTGCTGCGCCACATGCTACAGCCCCTTCCGCCTCCGAATCGAAGACCTCACGGTGACGGCGCAGTGAGGAGCAACAGGACAATGGACGACCGGGGCCGGAGCAGGTCGGAGAGCGCGGCGGGTGGCAAGGGCGGTGGCAAGAGCCGCTCGGCTCACCGGGAAGCCGTTGCGGATCAAAGCAATAGCGAGCGCCTGGCACCGGTCTCTGACACCGACGCCCCGCGGAAAGCGGCTCCTGCGCGCGCTGCCAGGCCTCTGTCGCCCTGGGTCGGCCAGGCGGTCGACCTGATGATGCGCGGCGAGGCCGACACCATCGCCGAGGCAGCCGAGAAGGTCGGCCGAACGCGCGAGGCGCTGTCCCGGCACATCAACTCCGACCGCGGCCAAGAGCTGATCCAGACCAAGGCGCGGAAGTTCTTCCGGGGCTCGACCGTGCCGCGCGCGATCGGGGTCTTCGAGCACCTGCTGGGCGGCGCCGTCTCCGAGCGGGTGCGGGCCGACCTGGCGCGGGCGGCACTGACCGGCGCGGGCGTCATCGGCGGCGGCGAGGCGTCGTTCCCGGCGGGCGGCATCACCTTCAATTTTCTCTTCGGCAACCAGCAGCCGGACGACGGCGCGCCCCTGCCGGCCGTCACCATCGACAGCGGGAGCGAAGACCGATGAGGGGGGCCTGAGGGTCTCGACCGGCCGCCGGCAATCCGAGGGGGCGGGGGCCAGAATTCGGCGCGCGCCACACCAGCCGCCCCCTTCCCCTCGCACGATTCCCTCGCGAAGTCCGGAGGATCTGAAAAATGGCCGCTTATCAGTTTTCCGCCAGCACCAGCCGCAAGGACGCGGTGACCGTGGACACGGAGGCCGAGGACGGCGCCGCGTTGGTCGAGGTTCTGGTCACTTGGCAGCCTGGCAGCGGGCCCGGCACCGGGCAGGTTATCGCGGCTCTGCGCGCGATCGAGGGCGCGATCCTCGAGGCGAGCGTCGGCTGATGGCGGACATCCGCGCGCTCTTCCTTCAGGCGTTTCCCGAGTACGCGAAGACGATCGACAAGCCGCGCGCCGAGCCGATGACGCGGGCGGAGGCGGCGCGGATCCTGGCCTGGGGGCGGCAGCAGGCGGAGGTGGTCAAGGCGATGACCGACCGGACGCACGCCTACCACCGCCTCGCAGTCGAGAGCAGCCTGCAGCTGCACTATTGGAACGCCGAGCATCCGCAGACGGACGCCGGCGAGCCGCTGCCGCTTGCCAAGCTCTCCGCCGAGCAAGTCCGGAGCGCGACGCAGGCCGGGGTCTTTTCCGCCGGCGAGGGCACGGCCGGCGCGCCGGACCTGTCCGGGCTGGATCCGGAGGACGCCGCGGTGCTGTCGGCAATCGAGAAGATGACGCCCGACCAGGCTCGCGAGGCTATCGCCGAGCTGCGGGACAACGCGGCCTTCTCGCGCTCGCTGGTCGACAAGGGCGACGGCGCGCAGGCCTACCTCTCGCGGGCCTGGACCCGGCTGCACGAGCTCGGCCACGGCGGCGAGACGGCCCGGGCGGCGGCGCCGGCGGCCGGGCAGTCGGCCGAGCAGGCGACCGCACGCAGCCGGCTCGAGGCGAAGCAGGCGGAGCTCAAGGATGCCGGCGAGGGGCACCCCTACGTCGACCGCCTGCACCCGGGGCACCGTGACGCGGTGGCAGAGGTCACAGCGCTCTATCAGGCAGCCGCCGGCGAGTCGGCCGGCGAGGGAGGGGATGCGGCATGAACCCGCTCGCGAAAGTGGTTGGGAAGGGCAATCCCGACTTCTGGTTCAAGGGAGCTGCTTAGAGATGCCCCAGGGCGCAGCGATCGCATCGGAAGACTTCTCCGGCCTTGCCAGTGGCGCGAACCCCGACGGCGTCAACCTCAACAACGCCCTCGGCGGCAGCGGGACTCGGGCCTGGTCGTCGAGCCAGTATCGGGGATGGGACGACGGCGGCGGCGGGACTGTCGAGGGCATCCGGAACCTCAACACGACAGCCTGGGCCTCGGTCGATACGTCAACCGTCGCGCTGCACGTTCGAGCCCACTTCCGCTGGTCGCCCTCGATCGCCATCATGGGGATCTGCCTCGGCCTCGATTACAACGACGGCGCCCTCGCCTTCGTCAATAGCTCTAGCCTGCAGCTCCGCGACATCGATGGTGACGCCGGCCTATCCGACGACACGGACGACTGGTCGCCCGTCGAGGACACGACCTACACGCTGGAGGTAGAGCGCACGGCGGCCGGCGTCTTCACCGCGCGGGTGCTGAACGCGGCCGGCGATACCGAGCTGGCGAGCGTGACCCACCCCTATGGGACTGGCGGCGACTTCCTCGGGACCGTCGTCTCGCTGCGCTCCTTCTTCAGTACGGCCAACCGCGACGTCTGGGAAGACGTCCTCGTCAGCCAGTACTTGGCCCCGACCCGGCCGGACGAGGACACCTTCAGCGGCTGGCTGGGCTGATCCGGCGCCGGATTGGTGGAGAGATCGGCCGCGAGCGGCGAACTGGGCAACGGAGGAGGCGAAGCGGCATGAACGCTCTGGCGAGGGTGTTGGGCAAGGGCGACAGCCCGGCCGACTGGAGGAACAGGGTCCAGGATCTCCAGTCGAAGCGCGATGCGCTCGCGGCGCGGCTGCAGGGCGCGGTGGACTCGCGGAAGGCCAACGCCTTCCCCGCGGCCGAGGGCGACGCGGAGGCTCAGAAAGCGCTCGATCGGGCGACTGCTCGCGAGTACGAGCTGCAGCAGGACCTGCGCAGCCAGGACGATGCAATTGCCAGCGCCCGGGAGCGGCTGGCGGAGGCGGAGCAGCGCGAGCGTGAGGCCACGGTGGCGCGTGAGGTGGCCGTGCTCCGGCGCAAGGCCGAGCGGCGCCTGGCGGCGGCGAAACGGGCCGAGGATGCGTTGCGGGCGTTCGCGGAGGCGGTGCAGGAGGCTGGCGACCTGGCTGCAGAGATCCGAGTGGAGGTTCCGCAGCTTGCGCAGCGTCACGGGCTGCAGAAGCCGGAGTCCTGGGCGATGGAGAACCTGATGCCGGGAGCGGTGGCGGTGCGGCTGCGCAACACGGTCTGCGCGCTGCGGGCCTCGAGCTGGCTGGACGTGCGGGCGCCAACCTTCCGCTACGACCTCTCGGCCGACTTCGCCGACGGCGAGCGCCGGGCCCATGACGCGGTGCTGGACGGCCTGCCCGGGGGCCGCGGCCGATGACGACCGACCGGACACTAGCCGAGGCCGACGAGGACGTGCAGGTGCTTCGCTCGCTGGAGGCAATCGCCAAGGGCCCCGACGGGCCGCAGGAGGCCGGCGCCTTCCGCGCAGTCTACGAACGGATGCGGACGACCGACCCGGCTGCGGCCGCCGGCTACGGCGCCTTCGTGAACCTGCTCGGATCGGCGGCTGAACCGCTGAATGCCCGTCAGCCACCCCGCACGCAACTGACTACATCACCCAGGCGGCGGCCTGTTCGATGACGGGCGCCGCAGCCCGCCGTGGTCGACAGCCGGGGGCGGGCGCCGCGTCGACCGCTGAAGCTGGCGGCCTAGCGCGGGCGGCGCTTCAGGGCGGCGAGACCCAGGAGCGCGCCGCCGATCAGCGCAAGCGCCCCCGGTTCCGGGACTTCCTGCAATGCCAGAAGTGGCGGCCTTTCGGGATCCGTCCCGACATACATAAAAAGCTCGTAATCGACAGTCGCCGCGCCATGAATATCGATCGTCAAAGCGTAGGTTCCCGACGGGAATGGATCCTCGTAGTTGTTGGCCTTCAAGAATGGCCGGTCTCCCTTGTGGGTCGCAGTGCCCCTGCACCAGGCGTCGATGCACACCGTAAACGCGCCACCTTCGTACCGGGTCTGCATCGAGAACACGCCCGCCCACAGATAAGCCCCAGTAGGGACGGTGAAGGTGAAAGCGTCCTGGTCGAGTGCGGATGCCCGCCCTGCGGCATCGCTGCGACCGATGTCGAAGGCGAAGATCTGCGATCCGTCCAGGTCGCCGTCGATCGACTCGTTCCAGAGGACGCCGGCCGACGCGGGCGCAGAGAGGGCCAGACCGGCCGCAAGGGTAAGGATGCAGGATAGCGTGCGCATGGCTTCCTCCTGGTTGGTCCCGCAGGCGCCGCAAGATCCGGGCCAACCGCGAGTGAGCCCCGATTTCAACGGCCGCACGCACCGATTGATGGAAAGCGCGCCGACGATCACGGCAAGCAGTGTCGGAGGCGCTGACAGCGCAGGGGAGAGGAAGGTCGCATGAGCCGGATCGAGAAGTGCCTGGGCGACGCGGTCGACGCCGGCCGTCTCACCCGCGCCCAGGCCGAGGATCTGCTGCGCCGCTTCAAGCGGGAAACCGACCAGTTCGCCAAGACCATGGGGCAGAGCCAGGCGGAGGCCGAGGCGGCGGCGAAGGTGGCGGCCGATCTGGTCGCCGAGGCCGCCGAGCGCAAGCGGAAGACGGCTCTCCATGTGATCAGGGTGACCGAGCTGCGCGCGATGGCGGAGAGCCATCCACAGGGCATGGTCGCTGGGGTCGCCGCGCTGATCGGCCGGGACCTGCATGACTCGGCTTCCTACGGCTCCGCCGAGGGCCGGCAGATGGCCGTCGAGAAGTTGCTGTTCGCGATGTGGGTGTCGGGTGTCGAGCAGTTCCGCAGCAAGATGGCGGGCCTGCGCCGCAACTCCATGGGCCTGGAGCGCTTCGTGCGCGAGCTCTACGGCGAGAACGTCGGCACGACATGAGCCGGGCGGCCGCGGCGCAGTGGGGCGAGATGACCGACTATGCGGTCAGCCGCTTCAACGCCGCCGGCGGGACGCTCAAGCGCAAGGAGAGCTGGCGCCTGCCGCAGGTCTGGCAGCGCGACAAGGTGATCTCAGCCGGCGGCCAGGCCTTCCGCGAGCACATGATGACGGCGCTGGAGACCGGGCGGCTCGCGATCCGGGACTTCGAGACCGGCGCCCCGGTGACCCGGCTGAAGGCGGTCGAGATCATCGACGAGGCCTACGAGAAGATCCGCACCAACGGGCTGTCGGAGCTGGTGCCGGGCCGGCGCGGCGGGACCAAGCTGGCCAACAGCCGCAGCGATCCCCGCGTCTTCGAGTGGACCAGCGCCGACGCCTGGCTGGAGTTCAACGACCGCTTCGGCATGGGCCGCGAGGGGATCATGGACGTGGTCACCGGGCATGTGCGCTCGATCGCCCGCGACATCGCCCTGCTCGAGCAGTTCGGTCCGAACCCGGAGGCCTCAGCGCGCCATATGATCGACTTGGCGAAGCAGTGGGCCGGCAGCAAGGAGAAGAGCGGCCTGTTCGACTACGGGCCCGCCGGCGCCGAGCGGCACCTGGGAGCGATCTGGGACCAGGTGACCGGCAAGGCGCACAGTCCGGTCAACGAGGGTGCGGCCACCTTCATGCGCGGGCTCAGGAGCTGGGCAACGTCCACGAAGCTGGGCTCGGCGATGCTCTCCAGCGTCACCGACTTCTCGACCTTGCGGCAGACGGCCAAGTTCAACGGGCTCGACACAGTGCAATTGCTCGGCTTCTACCTGAAGGGCCTGAACCCGGCGAACGAGGCTGACCGGCGCCTTGCGACGAAGCTGGGCCTGGTCGCCGAGACCGGGCTGCGCACCATGCACGCCGCCAGCCGGCACACCCTCGATGTGGTCGGCACCGAGCTGCCGTCGCGGGTCGCCGACACGGTGCTGCGGGCTTCGTTCCTCTCCACCCACACCGACGCGGCGCGGAAGGCCTTTGGGCAAGCCTTCTATGCGGAGCTGGCGGACCTGTCGGACGTGCCGTTCACGCGGCTGCCCGACCCCTTCCAGCGCCAGTTCCGCCGCTACGGCCTGACGCCTGACGACTGGAACCTGATCAGGACGGGTGACGCCCTCGAGCAGGACGGGGTGAGCTTCATCTGGCCCGAGGCGCTGGCGAAGCAGGGCGGCGCGCGGGCCGAGGCCGCGACCAAGCTGATGGGCATGGTGCTCGAGGAGACCGCCTTCGCGGTGCCGACGCCGGGCGCGGTCGAGCGGGCGACGATCCTGGGCAGCACCCGGCCGGGCACCCTCAGCGGCGAGCTGCTGCGCACCTTCGGGCAGTTCAAGTCGTTCGCGGTCTCGATGGCGCTGACCCACGGGATGCGCGGGCTGCGCCAGGCGCGCGGCGGCGACCACGGGCAGTACCTGGCCAGCATCGTGCTCTCGATGACGGTCATGGGCGCCTGGGCGATGCAGATGAAGGAGATCGCCAAGGGCCGCGAGCCGCGCGACATGGCCGACCATCGCTTCTGGGCGGCGGCCTTCGTCCAGGGCGGCGGCGCCGGCATCTTCGGCGACTTCCTCTATGCCGGGATCAGCCGCGAGGGACGCAGCTTCGCGGCGACCTTCCTGGGCGGTCCGGCCTTCGGGATCATCGACGACGTGGCCAGCCTGACCGCCGGCAACATCGCGACGGCGGCCGGCGGCGACGACGCCAACTGGGGCCGCGATATGGTCCGGTTCCTGCGCCACAACACGCCGGGATCCTCGGTCTGGTACGCGCGCCTGGCGCTCGACCGGCTGCTGTTCGACCAGCTCCAGACCCAGCTCGACCCCGATTACCGCCAGGGCTTCCGCCGGCTGGAGCAGCGCTATCGGCAGGAGTTCGATCAGGACTTCTTCTGGGCACCGGGCGAGGCAGTGCCGGGGTGACGCTCGCGCGACCGCGAAGGAGATTGCCATCTCTCGATAGGGCGGGCAAAGATGCTCGCCGCAGTACGGCGGTGCAGCTTCCGGGGAAACTGGTGACCATCCCAGGGGTTACTGCCAGTGACGGTATCGGATCATGAGCACGATCTACAGGCTCCGCATCGACGCCTATAGCCCCGCGACCATCCCGATGGCGCGGCTGGCGAGCTATATGCAGGGCTTCGCCAGCCTTATGGGCTACGACAAGAGCGTGCACTTTGAGACCGTTGAGACGGGTAGCACGCAGCTGGTCGCTCGGGTCGATTTCGAGGACGTGCCGAAGGTGCGTGAGCGCTTGGTGGCGGCAGCCCGAGGAGAGGCGCCGAAGGAAGTTCGTAAGGCGTTCGATGATCTCGACCGACTGATGGCCGACGACAACGCAGCCGGCAGCCTCTATGAGGATGGTGAAGCGCGGCCGACCGGAGAGATCATCCGCTTTCCTGGGCGCGACCGTCCGAAACCAAAGACGTATGGCCCCTTCAATCAGAGGGGCAGCCTCGACGGCCTTCTGGTCAGCATTGGCGGCACGGATCAGACGATCTCGCTGCAACTGCTGAACGGGAGCATCAAGTACACCGGCTGCGAAACGCGAGACCGGAGCCTAGCTCGGAAGCTCGGGCACCACTTGTTCGAGCCGATCCGCATCCATGGCAGCGGTCGGTGGCTTCGAGAGGAAGACGGCAATTGGACGCTCAGGAACTTCAAAGTCGAGAGCTTTGAGGCTCTGGAGAGCGGCGATCTGCGCGATGTGATCGAGTCGCTCCGGAAGGCCCCTGGCGCGCGCCCGAGTCCGGAGGAGGCTCGCCGCACTCTGGAAGAGCTTAGAGACGACGAGGCTAGTCAGCATTGATCGTCGCGATCGACACATCGGTGCTTTTGCTGTTCCTCAGCGAAGACGCCCCGGCGCCACCCGATCCCGAAACCCGCGAAGAGATACCGAGGGTACGCGAGAGGGTGAACTACCTGATCAAGAGCCTCGCCGATGATCGAGCCAAGATCATTATCCCTACGCCGGTGCTGAGCGAGGTGCTGGTGGTCGCCGGGGACGGGGATGTTGGGTACCTCGAGATCATTGAACGGCAGAGCTGCTTTAGAGTCGCACCGTTCGACCAGATTGCCGCCATCGAGGCTGCACTGATGATGCGGGAGGCGATGAGCCGAGGCGGGCTCCGGGCCCGCGCAGATCCGTCCTCGCCTCGCGCGAAGATCAAGTTCGACTATCAGATCGTGGCCGTCGCCAAGACCGAGCAGGCGGAGGCGATATATGCGGGCGATCAGCAGGTTCTAGGGATGGCTGCCCGCGCAGGACTGCGGGGGATCCATGTCGCGCATCTCGATCTGCCGCCTGAGGATCCTCAGCAGCAGTTCCCATGGCCGAAACCACCCGGTGAACAGCCTGACCAACCGTAGCCGATAGGCTGCGAGGCTGGCAGAGCCCCGATGCAACCGATCCTGTGCCCCTGCTGGTTGCGATGTAACAGGATCGTCGCCTTGACGCGCGAATCGGTCCGTGCGGCAATAGGCGGACCGGCGCCCCTGCGGCAACAGAGGCGCCGGCCCTGACCAACCCGCCTGAGATGGAGGCAAGGATGGCTTACCGGACCAATAACCCCGATTCCCTCGAAGAGGCTACCGGCTCCGCGCTGGAGGGCGTTCGCGCCCTGCAGCTCATGTGGCAGGATCTCGCCGTCAATCGCAGCAACATGGAGCGGTCGGAGATCGCGGCGCGCGAGCATGCGGTCTACGTGCTGCTCGATGCCCTTGAGGCCAACGTCACCGACGCCAAACGGATGACCGCGGCCCTTGTCGGCCAGGGCATCGAGCTCGACCGGCGGACGCTCCTGAAGTCGCGACCGCAGGCGGTCGACGCAGGGTAACGGCAGAGGGGACGCTTGCCGGCGCCCCTTCTCCGCGACGGCCAGGGGCGGCTTCGGCTGCCCTTCTCTTTGCCCGCCAGGCCGCCAGGGAGCCCCAGGACGGGCAGGTTTGCCTCACGGGCTGCCGCGAGGAGCCTCACATGCCTGCATCGCCGTCCTGGGCCGCCAGTGGCCGCTGATGCGACGCGCCGGCGTTGGGGTCATCCTCGGTGTCCACCGCGGGCACAGGAGGAGCCGGTGACCGACCACGCGACCACGGACGCCGACGAGTACGAAGACGCCGAGGCCCGGCTGCTGGCGAAGCTCGATGGGTACTGGCAGTGCCTGGTCGACCCCGAGGACGCCGCGCTTGCCGATCGGCTGGTCGCGGCCGGGCAGCTCGAACGGCTGCGCCAGGTGCGGCGGGGCTTCCCGGCGATGTACCGGCTGCCGGCAGCCTCTACCGCTGCAGCCCAAGCTGCTCGCGAGCGTACTGCAGGCAGAGCTCCTTGAGGATCTGGTAGGCGAGCGTACCTCCGACTTCGGTCGCGCGCGCCCTCGCCTTGCTCCACACCGTATCGCTCCGGGCCGCGTCGAGGAACTCCTGACCAGCCCAGGTGATTTTCTGGGGCAACCAGCGGTCGCCGCTGGACGATCTAGCGTCCATTGCCTCGATCAGGCCAGCATCCTTGAGGAGGTAGACCTGGTAGTAGAGTTCTGCCGGCGCCTCTCGGAAGCGCCCCTCGAAGTCCGCGGTCCCGCGCGGCGGCCGATCCATCTCCTCCAGCTTGAAGAGGATCTGCCGGCACAGGTCCATGTCGCGCTTCATGGTCGTCTCCCTTGCCACCCGAATTGCCACCGCACAGCCTACCACGAGCGGATAGGAGGCTGCGCTGCAGTGCGCTGATTGCGCTTCGGCGGCGCAGAGAACTGCGCGGTAGCGCACACGAATGCGCGGCCTGCTATCGGTCTACCCGCATTTCAAGACCGGTGCCTTCAACCGCTCGGCCACCCCTCCCGCGAGGTCCCGCCGGCTTAGCAAAGCCGGGCCCGGCGGGGAAGGGCGGTCGCGCGAAGCGGCCGGGATGCGCCGGCCCTCAGCCCTGCGGCCGAGCCGGAGGCCGACGAGCCGCGCGCAAAGAACCCCTGACGCCGGCTTGACCGCGGGGGCCCGCCTCGGGCAAGCCGGTCCAAAGGGCAGGGGCGCCGATGCTGTTCTGGGTCAACAAGCTGGTCTGGTGGCTGGTCAACGCCGAGACGCTGCTGCTGCTGGCGCTCGGCCTCGGCGGGCTGCTGGCCTGGCGCGGCGGCGGCCGCTGGCGCCGGCTCGGCAACCGGCTGCTCGCCGGCGGCGTGGTCTTCGCGCTGGCGGTGGCGGTGCTGCCGCTCGACCAGTGGATCCTGGCGCCGCTGGAGCGGCGCTT
This sequence comes from Tistlia sp., assembly GCF_040905785.1. Classification (NCBI taxonomy): domain Bacteria; kingdom Pseudomonadati; phylum Pseudomonadota; class Alphaproteobacteria; order Rhodospirillales; family Rhodovibrionaceae; genus Tistlia; species Tistlia sp. The sequence goes on along the minus strand of NZ_JBBDQW010000006.1, from coordinate 77,725 downwards.
CCCGCCGCCGGACCCCCACCCGGCCCGGGTCGACGGCGTCGTCGCCCTGGGCGGCGGCATCTCGGTGGGCCGGAGCCGGCAGAGCGGGCGGGGGGAACTGAACGAGGCCGGCGACCGTATCCTGGGCATGCTCGAGCTCGCCTATCGCCACCCCGAGGCCACCGTCGTCTACTCGAGCGGTGCCGGCGGTTCCTATGACCCCGACCGCACCGAGGCCGACTATGCCGGTGCGCTGGCCGAGGCCGCGGGGCTGGCGCCGGGGCGAGTCCTGCTGGAGACGCGCTCGCGCAACACCCGGGAGAACGCCCTGGAGTCCCTGCGCCTGGCCCAGCCCCAGCCGGGCGAGCGCTGGCTGCTGGTGACCTCCGCCCGGCACATGCCGCGGGCCGTCGCCAGCTTCCGCGCGGCCGGCTGGGAGGTCGAGGCCTATCCGGTCGACTTCGAGGCCTCTGCCGCGGGCGCGCCGCTGCTCTTGGACTTCGCCGGGCGGCTCCGGCGCCTCAACGGCGGCCTCAAGGAATGGCTGGGCCTGCTCGGCTACCGCCTGCTTGGCTGGACCGACAGCCTGTTCCCCGCGCCGCGCCCGCCTGTGCAATGATGCCGCCCATGCCACGTAGCCCGTGCCGCGTAGCCCGTGCCACGATGCCGCCGCGCCCGCCCGCAAGGCTCCGCACCCCCCGCCGCTCTTCGCTCGACTCGCCGGCCGTGCCACAAGCAGGCCGCTTCGACCTCGGAAGGTCCCCTCCCATGCCGAAACCCATCGCCTTCGCCCTGACCGTCGCCCTGCTGCTCCTGCTGCCCGGCTGCGCCACCCAAAGCGTCGCCGCCGGCGACGCGCAGGTCGCGCCCGCGTCGGACTCCCCGGGGCAGCCGAGCTTCGCGGACTGGCTCGCCGACTTCCGGGATGAAGCCCGGTCCAGGGGCATCTCGCAGGCGACCCTGGAGGCCGCCTTCGCCGGCATCGACGCGCCGATCGAGCGCGTCGTCGAGCTCGACCGCAGCCAGCCCGAATTCACCCTGACCTTCTGGAACTACTTCAACCGCGCGGTCAGCGACCAGCGGGTGGCGACGGGCCAGCAGCTCTACCGCGAGCATCGCGCCCTGCTCGAGCGGGTCGAGGCCGAGTACGGCGTGCCGGGCCGCTTCCTGATCGCCTTCTGGGGCCTGGAGACCAACTACGGCCAGACCTTCGGCAACTTCTCGGTGATCCACGCCCTGGCGACCCTGGCCTACGACCAGCGGCGCGGCGACTTCTTCCGCAACGAGCTCATCGCCGCCCTGGAGATCCTGGAGGCCGGCCATATCGAGCCGGTGCGCATGGAGGGCTCCTGGGCCGGCGCCATGGGCAACCTGCAGTTCATGCCGACGACCTTCCGCGCCCACGCCGTCGACGCCGACGGCGACGGCCGCAGCGACATCTGGGGCAGCCTGCCCGACGTCTTCGCCTCGGCCGGGCACTTCCTGCAGAACCTCGGCTGGAACAGCGGCGAGACCTGGGGCCGCGAGGTCCGGCTGCCCCGGGACTTCGACCACTCGCTGTCCTCGATCGACACCTACCCCGAGACCCGGCTGCCGCTCTCGGAGTGGGCGCGCCGCGGCGTCCGCGCGGCCGACGGCGGGCCGCTGCCGCAGGCCGAGGTCCAGGCCGCGCTGCTGCTGCCGGCCGGCTACGACGGCCCGGCCTTCCTGGTCTACGACAACTACCGGCGCTTCCTCGACTGGAACCGCTCGATCCTCTACGCCCTGGCGGTCGGCGTCCTGGCCGACCGGGTCGCCGGCGGCCCGCCGCTCGCCGCCGAGCCCTCGGCGGTCGAGCAGCGCCTGACCAGCGAGGAGGTCACGGAGATCCAGACCCACCTGGCGCGCCTCGGCTTCGACGTCGGCGAGCCCGACGGACGGGTCGGCCCGCAGACCCGCGGCGCGATCCGCGACTACCAGCAGTCTCGCGGCTTCCCGGCCGATGCCCTGGCCGACCCGACCCTGCTGACCCGGCTGCGCGCGGAGGGCTGAGCGGAGAGCGAAGGATTGCGACGGGGTGGCCCGGCCGGGTGACGCGCGCGGCGCCCGCGACCGCTTGCGGGCCAACGGCGCCACCTGATAGGTTGCCGTCCAATCCTGGTCTTTTTCTATCCGAGGTCCACAAGATGTTGCGGGTGATCGTGCGTCCGGCGGGGGTTCTGGCGCTGAGCCTGCTGCTCGCGCTCACCGCCTGTTCCGAGGTCCAGTTTGCCGCCCAGACGGCCAAGGGCTTCGCCGGCCCGCCGGGCAGCGAGCAGGTGGGCCGCTACAAGGTCGGCAATCCCTACCAGATCGCCGGCAAGTGGTACTATCCGCAGGCCGACCTGGCGTACGACGAGACGGGCATCGCCTCCTGGTACGGGCCCGGCTTCCACGGCAAGCAGACCGCCAACGGCGAGCGCTACGACCAGCAGGCACTGACGGCGGCGCACCCGACGCTGCCGATGCCGAGCCTGGTCGAGGTCACCAACCTCGAGAACGGCCGCGTCCTCAAGCTGCGGATCAACGATCGCGGGCCCTACAAGAACGGCCGCATCCTGGATCTCTCGAAGCGCGCCGCCGACCTGCTCGACGTGACGCGCAGGGGCACCGCCAAGGTCCGCGTCCGGGTGCTGCGCGAGGAGAGCCTGCAGCTCGCCGCGATCGCCCAGGGCCGCTCGCCCGAGCTGCTCGCCCAGGCGGGCAGTGCGCCGCCGGCCGTGCCCCTGACCGAGGTCTCGGCCGAGCCGCTCGCCGGCGCGCCGGCACCGGCCGCCCAGGGTCGCGCGGCGGCCCAGCCGGCCGTCGTGCGCTCGACGCCGCCGGAGCCGGCGCCACTGCTCGACGGCCGCATCACCCAGACGGCGGTCCTGCCCAGCGCGATCTTCGTCCAGGCCGGCGCCTTTACCGAGCCCGTCAACGCCCAGCGCCTGGCCGGGCGGCTCGACCCGCTCGGGTCGGTGCGGGTCGCGCCGGCCAACGTCAACGGGACCAGCTACTATCGGGTGCAGCTCGGCCCCCTGGCCAGCGTCGACGAGGCTGATATGCTGTTGGGCCGGCTGATCGACTACGGTTTCTCCGAGGCCCACGTCGTCGTCCGCTGACCGGCAGGCCGGCGCGGCCGGAGGCTCGATCAAGACCAACCGCAAGGGGTGACGATGCTTCAATCCGGGATTCGAGACGGGCGCCGCGGGCGCCTGCTGCGGGCGGGCCTGCTGCTGCCGCTCTTCCTGCTGCTCCTGGCGGCCGGTGACCCGCGCGGCGCCGCGGCCTTCGAGACCGAGGCGCGGGAGGCGCTCCTGGTCGACGTCACGAGCGGCACGGTGCTGTTCAGCAAGAACCCCGAGAAGGCGATCCCGCCGGCCTCCATGTCGAAGATGATGACCGCCTACATGGTCGAGGCGGCGATCGAGGCCGGCCGCATCTCGCTCGACGACGAGTTCCTGGTCTCGGAGAAGGCCTGGCGCAAGGGCGGCTCCAAGATGTTCGTCGAGGTCGGCAACCGGGTCCGGGTCGAGGACCTGCTGCGCGGCGTCGTCGTGCAGTCGGGCAACGACGCCTCGATCGTCCTGGCCGAGGGCCTGGCCGGCAGCGAGGAGGCCTTCGCCGAGCGGATGAACGAGATGGCCGAGGAGATCGGCCTGACCGGCAGCAACTTCGCCAACGCGACCGGCTGGCCCGACCCGCAGCACTACATGACCGTGCGCGACCTCGCGACCCTGGCGACGCGCATCATCGAGGACCACCCGCGCTTCTACAAGCTCTACTCCGAGCTCGAGTTCACCTGGCACGGCATCAAGCAGTCGAACCGCAACCCCTTGCTCTACCGCAACATCGGCGCCGACGGCCTGAAGACCGGCCACACCGAGGAAGCCGGCTACTGCCTGACCGCCTCGGCCGAGCGCGACGGGCGGCGCCTGGTCCTGGTCATCACCGGCCTGCCCTCGGTGCGGGCCCGCGCCGAGGAGGGCGAGCGGCTGCTGCAGTGGGGCTTCCGCGAGTTCAAGACGTACGAGCTGGCCGCCGCCGCCGAGCCGCTCGACCAGGCGCCGGTCTGGCTCGGCACCGAGGACTACGTGCCGCTGGTGCCGATGGACCCGATCGCGATCACGCTCAACCGCACCTCGCGGCCGGGCATGGAGGTCACCGTCTCCTACGACGCGCCGATCCCGGCGCCGATCGCCAAGGGCCAGGAGATCGCGACCCTGACGGTGACCGCGCCCGACCTCGAACCCCGGAGCTTTCCGCTCTACGCCGGGGCCGACGTCGAGAAGCTCGGCTCCTTCGGCCGCATCGCGGCGGCCGCCCGCTACCTGGTCCTGGGGCAGCCCTGAGGGGATCCATGACCGGGCGTGAAGCATGACCGGGCTGGACTCATGACGGGAGCCGGGGGGCGCTTCGTCACCTTCGAGGGCGGCGAGGGCGCCGGCAAGTCGACGCAGCTCCGCCGCCTGGCGGCGCGCCTTGCGGCCCACGGCTTGGCCGTGGTCGAGACCCGCGAGCCGGGCGGCAGCCCCGGCGCCGAGCAGATCCGCGAGCTGCTGGTCCACGGCACCGCCGAGCGCTGGGACCGCACGGCCGAGGCGCTGCTCCATTCCGCGGCCCGGCGCGACCATCTGGTCCGCACCATCGAGCCGGGCCTAGCCGCCGGCTGCTGGGTGCTGTGCGACCGCTTCGCCGACTCGACGACCGCCTACCAGGGCTTCGGCCACGGCCTGGCACCGGAGAAGCTGCAGGCGCTCTACGACATCGCCGTGGGCCGCCTGAAGCCCGACCTGACCCTGATCCTGGACCTGCCGGTCGAGCAGGGCCTCGAGCGCGCGGCGCGGCGCCGGGGCGGCGGCGCCCGCTACGAGTCGCTGGACCGCGACTTCCACGAGCGGGTGCGGACCGGCTTCCACGCCATCGCCGCCGCCGAGCCGGAGCGCTGCCTGCTGCTCGACGCCACGGGGACCCTCGAAAGGGTCGAGCAGGCGGTCTGGCAGAGCGTCGTCGAGCGGCTCCAGCCCTCGCTGGCCGAGGCCTGGTCGTGAGCGCGGCGCCCGAGCCGCGCGCCAACCCGCTGCTGCTCGACCAGGAGGCCGCGGAGGCACGCCTGCTCGAGGCCGAGGCTTCCGGCCGGCTGCCGCACGCCTGGCTGTTCGTCGGCCCGCGCGGCATCGGCAAGGCGACTCTGGCCTTCCGCTTCGCCCGCTACCTGCTGGCCGGCGGCGCGGCGGCGGTGGGGCAGGAGGGGCCCGGCCTGTTCGGCGAGGTGCCGGCGCCGGCGAGCCTGGCGATGTCGCCCGAGCACCCCGTCTTCCACCAGGTCCGCGCGTCCGGCCATCCCGATCTCGTCACCATCGCCCGCGAGGTCGACGCCAAGACCGGGCGCACCAAGCGCGACATCTCGGTCGAGTCGGTGCGCAAGGCTACCGACTTCCTGCGCCTGACCTCGGCCGGCGGCGGCCGCAGGCTCGTGGTCGTCGATTCCGCCGACGACATGAACCCGAATTCAGCCAATGCCTTACTGAAGGTTCTTGAGGAGCCGCCGCAAGCGGCGATCCTGCTGCTGGTCAGCCACAGCCCGGGCGCCCTGCTGCCGACGATCCGCTCGCGCTGTCGGACGCTGGCGCTGCGGCCGCTGCCGACCGAGACGGTCGAGCGGCTGCTCGGCGAGTTCCGGCCCGAGCTCGAGGCCGAGGACCGCCGCGGCCTCGCGGTACTCGCGGAGGGCTCGATCGGCCGCGCCGAGGCGCTCGCCGAGCTCGGCGGCCTGGCGCTCTACCGCGAGCTGCTGCGCTATCTGGAAGCCCTGCCGCGCCTCGACGTTGCGCGGCTGCACGAGTTCGGCGAGCGCCTGGCGCGCGACAGCAGCGGCGAGGCCTTCCGCACGGTCGGCGAGCTGCTCGAGCGCTGGCTGGCGCGCCTGCTGCGCGTCGGCGCCGGCGGGGCGCCGCCGCCCGAGGTCGTGCCCGGCGAGGCCGAGCTGATCGCCCGGCTGCTGCAACGGAGCAGCCTTGAATCCTGGCTCCAGCTGTGGGAGAGGCTGTCCGGCCTGTTCAGCCGGACCGAGGGCGCCAGCCTCGACCGCAAGCAGGCGATCCTGACCGCCTTCCTGGCCCTGCAGGCCCGCGCCGCCTAGATCGGGCGGCCGAACTGTGGCATTGAAGCCGCGCCGAAGCCGCTAGTCCCGACCTCCTAAGTGGGCAGGGACCTTTCCATCCCGTCATCCCCGCGAAGGCGGGGATCCATGGGGAGTCCGGCGGAGACCGAGGCGGAGACCGAGCCGGCGACGTCGGGGCGGCCGCGATCTGCCTATGGATCCCCGCCTTCGCGGGGATGACGGGAAGGGGAAGGCCATCGCTTGTCCCGCCTGTCTCGCCGCCCAGATGAGGAGCCCGCCGGCCGGCCGGCGCCAAGGAGAAGAAGAGCCGCGATGTCCGCTTCCGCCCGCTACTACGTCACCACGCCGATCTACTACGTCAACGACCGGCCCCACATCGGCCACGCCTACTCGACCCTGGCCTGCGACGTGCTGGCACGCTTCATGCGGCTCGACGGCCGCGACGTCCACTTCCTGACCGGCACCGACGAGCACGGCCAGAAGGTCGAGAAGTCGGCGCAGGCCAAGGGCCTCGACCCCAAGGCCTTCACCGACGCGGTCAGCGAGAACTTCCGCGAGCTGGCGCGGCTGATGAACTTCTCGAACGACGACTTCATCCGCACCACCGAGCCGCGCCACCAGGCGGCCTGCCAGGTGCTCTGGCGGAAGCTGCTCGAGGCCGGCGACATCTACCTGGGCAGCTACGCCGGATGGTACGCGGTGCGCGACGAGGCCTTCTACGGCGAGGACGAGCTGACCCGCAACGAGGCCGGCGCCATGGTCGCGCCCTCGGGCGCCGAGTGCGAGTGGGTCGAGGAGCCCTCCTACTTCTTCCGCCTCTCGGCCTGGCAGGAGCGCCTGCTGGCGCTCTACGAGGCGCGCCCCGACTTCATCCTGCCGGAGAGCCGGCGCAACGAGGTGCTGTCCTTCGTCAGGGGCGGCCTGCACGACCTCTCGGTCAGCCGCACCACCTTCGGCTGGGGCATCCCGGTGCCGAACGACCCGGCGCACGTCATGTACGTCTGGCTCGATGCGCTGACGAACTACATCACGGCCGTCGGCTATCCCGATGAAAATTCGGAGTCTTTCAAGAAGTTCTGGCCGGCGGACCTGCACATGGTCGGCAAGGACATCCTGCGCTTCCACGCGGTCTACTGGCCGGCCTTCCTGATGGCCGCCGGCCTGGAGCCGCCGCACCGCGTCTTCGCCCACGGCTGGCTGCTCAACAAGGGCGAGAAGATGTCGAAGTCGCTCGGCAACGTACTGAACCCGGCCGACCTGGTCGAGCGCTACGGGCTCGATCCCGTCCGCTACTACCTGTTGCGCGAGGTGCCCTTCGGCCAGGACGGCTACATCAGCCACGAGTCGATGGTGGCGCGCATCAACGGCGACCTGGCCAACGATCTCGGCAACCTGGCCCAGCGCAGCCTCTCGATGATCGCCAAGAACTGCGGCGGCGCGGTGCCGGAGCCGGGCGCGCTGAGCGAGGCCGACAAGGCCCTGCTCGACAAGGCCGGCGGCCTGCTGGCGCGCCTGCGCGAGGAGTTCGGCCGACAGTCCTTCCACCGCGGGCTCGAGGCGGTCTGGCAGGTCGTCGGCGACGCCAACCGCTACGTCGACGAGCAGGCGCCCTGGACGCTGCGCAAGACCGACCCGGCGCGCATGGCGACGGTGCTCTGGGTCCTGGCCGAGACCGTGCGGCACGTCGCCCTGCTGGTCCAGCCGGTGATGCCCCAGGCCATGGCAGCCCTGCTCGACCAGCTCGGCGTCGAGGCCGGGCGGCGCGGCTTCGCCGACCTGGAGACGCGGCTCCTCGCCGGCACGCCGCTGCCCAAGCCGGAGGGCGTCTTCCCGCGCTTCGTCGAGCCGGAAGTGGAGGCGGCCACCTCGTGACCGCCCTCCTTGTCGACTCTCACTGCCACCTGGACTACCTGGAGGAGGCGGGCGACCTCGACGGCGTGATCGCGCGGGCGCGCAACGCCGGGGTCGGCACGCTGCTGACCATCTCGACCAAACTCTCGACCTGGGAGGGCGTCCACGCCATCGCCCGCCGCTACCCCGAGGTCTGGTGCTCGGTCGGCGTGCATCCCCACGAGGCCGAAAAGGAAGGCCAGGAGACGCCCGACCGGCTGATCGCGCTGGCCGCCGAGCCCGAGGTCGTCGGCATCGGCGAGACCGGCCTCGACTTCTACTACGAGCACTCGCCGCGCAGGGCGCAGGAAGCCTCCTTCCGCAGCCACATCGCGGCGGCGCGCGAGACCGGGCTGCCGCTGATCGTCCACGCCCGGGACGCCGACGACGAGACCGTGCGGGTGCTGCGCGAGGAGTACGCGGCCGGCGCCTTCCCCGGCGTCATCCACTGCTTCACCGCCGGACCGGCCCTGGCCGAGGCGGCGCTGGAGATCGGCTTCTCGATCTCGCTGGCCGGCATCGTCACCTTCAAGACGGCTGACGCCCTGCGCGAGACCGTGCGGCGTGTCCCGCTCGACCGCCTGCTGGTCGAGACCGACGCGCCCTACCTGGCGCCGGTGCCCTACCGCGGCCGGACCAACGAGCCGGCCTACGTGCCGCACACGGCCGCGCGCCTCGCCGAGCTCAAGGAGGTCACGCTCGAGGCGCTGGCCGCGGCGACCACGGCGAACTTCTTCCGGCTCTTCGCCAAGGCCGTGGCGCCGGGCGCCGCCGCCCGATGAAGGTCACGGTGCTCGGCTGCGGCGGCTCGGGCGGCGTGCCGCTGCCCGACGGCTCGCCCGGCGGCGCCTGGATCGACTGCAACCCGGCCGAGCCGCGCAACCGCCGGCGCCGGGTCTCGATCGTGGTCGAGACCCGCGGCAAGGTGCTGCTGGTCGACGCCGGACCGGACGTGCGCGAGCAGCTGCTGACCTTCGCGGTGCCGCCGATCGACGCCGTGCTGCTGACCCACTGGCACGCCGACCACTGCCACGGCCTCGACGACCTGCGCGCCATGGCCTACGCCAAGGGCGGCCAGATCCCCGCCTACATGTCGGCCGAGACGCGGCGGATGCTGACCGGGCGCTTCGACTACATGTTCCGGCACGCCGCCCCGCGCCACCAGCAGTACCCGACGATCCTCGAGGAGCGCACCTTCGAGTACGGCGCCTTCGAGGCCGAGGGCGTGCCGGTGCGGGCCTTCTGCCAGGACCACCGCGGCGTCGAGAGCGCCGGCTTCCGCTTCGGCTCTTTCGCCTACTCGACCGACGCCTGGAAGCTGGACGAGGCCGCCTTCGCCGCGCTCGAGGGCGTCGAGACCTGGATCGTGGACTGCCTGGCGATGAAGCCGCACCCGACCCATTCCTGGTTCGAGCAGACTATGGAGTGGATCCGGCGGGTCGGGCCGAAGCGCGCCTACCTGACCCACCTCAACCACACCATGGACTACCGCCGGGTCCTGGCGCTCTGCCCCGAGGGCGTCGAGCCGGCCTGGGACGGCCTGGTGCTGGAGCTGCCGGAGTAGGGCGGGGCGCTGCCACGCCCTTCGACAGGCTCAGGACGAAGCAGAAGGCGGTGCGGGTCGGCGGGGCGTTGCGCCGACCGTCCGCATCGTTCCGAGCCTATCGAGGGACGTGGGAGCGCTTGGACCGGCTCAGGGCGAAGCCGACACCCGCACCACAGTCTGCTTCACCCTGAGCCTGTCGAAGGGTGAAGGCACCGGCCCCGGCCCCGGCATCGGCCCCGCCGCCCTCAGCGCTTGTCGGCCTTGCCGTAGTGCCGCTCGATGCGCGCCTGGACCAGCTCGAAGCAGAAGGAGATGACCCAGTAGATCACCGCCGCGGTGATCAGCATCTCGAAGTAGCGAAAGCCGGCGCGGCCCTGGGTGCGCGCCAGGTACATCAGCTCCAGCACGCCCATCACCGAGACCAGGGAGGAATCCTTGAGCATGGCGATGAACTGGTTGCCGGTCGGCGGCACGATCAGCTTCATCGCCTGGGGCAGCACGATCTTGCGCAGGGTCAGGCTGCGGCTCAGGCCGAGCGAGGTCGCGGCCTCGCCCTGGCCGTAGGGCACGCCCTGTATGCCGGCGCGGAAGATCTCGGCGAGGTAGGCGCCGTAGCAGAGCGAGAGCGCCAGGATGCCGGCCGGCACGGCCTCGAGGTGGACGCCGAACTGCGGCAGGCCGAGATAGATCAGGAAGATCTGCAGGAGCAGCGGCGTGCCGCGGAAGAAGGAGATGTAGAAGGTCGCGATGGCGTAGGCCGGCCCGCTGTTCGAGAGGCGCGCCAGGGCCCCGGCCAGGGCGATGAAGCAGGCGAAGAAGATCGAGGCCGCCGACACGCCGATGGTCAGCACAGCACCGGTGCCGATCATGATCGGCAGGCGCTCGACGATGTAGGGGATGTCGAGGTCGAAGGCGTAGACGAAGAGCACGAAGGTCGCCAGCAGCTGGCCCCAGACCAGGCCGATCTGCCAGAGCAGCGGCAGGAAGGACAGCAGCCAGAAGTCGAGGATCAGGAAGCCGGCGATGAGCGCCGCGGGCAGTGCGCGTGCGGCCAGGGCCGAGGCCTCGCCGAGGCCCTCCTCCGGGACGACGCCGAAGAGGGCGAAGGGGCCCTCGCCGGTCGTCCAGGCCGAGAGGTCGAGCCAGAACAGCAGCCCGAAGAACAGCAGAAAAAGGAACGGCCGGCGAATCCCCGGCCGTTCCCATCCTTCGAAGAGCAGGTCCAGCACGCGCCGGCCGCCGCCCGGTTCCCCGCTACTTGTCCGCGGAGGTCAGATCGACGCCGTACCACTTCTCCGACAGCTCGCCGAGCGTGCCGTCCTCGTGCAGCGAGGCGATGACCTCCTGGATCTTGGCGTCGAACTCCGGGTCGCCCTTGTCGGTCGCCACCGCCAGCGGCTCGTAGAACACCGGCTCGCCGAGCACCTTCAGCGGATAGCCCGAATCGATGGCGCCCTGCACCGTCGGCAGCGCCGAGAGGCCGGCGTCGAGGCGCACGCCGTCGCCGAGGCGCAGGTCGTCCATGACGTTGAGGTCGGTGTCGTAGGTGCGGATCTCGCCCGGCTCGACCAGGAACTCGAAGGGCGGCACGCCCTCGGCGTCGATCGTCAGGTTGCCGCGCAGGTAGTCCTCGTAGGTGCAGGCGGCGCAGACGCCGACCGTCTTGCCCGAGAGCTCCTCGACCGAGCCGTAGCTCGCGTCCTGGTGCACGAAGAAGCTCGCCGGCGTGTAATAGTAGATCGCCGGGAAGTCGAGCACCTCGGCGCGCTGCTCCGTCGGCGTCATCGAGCCCACGGAGACGTCCCAGCGGCTGCCCCAGTGGCCGGCGGTGATGACGTCCCACGCCGGCGTCACGAACTCGACCTCGGCGCCCAGTCGCTCGGCGATGGCGGTCGCGACGTCGATGTCGAAGCCCTCGAAGCTGCCGTCCGGCTTCTGCGAGGACTGCGGCGGGTAGGCGGGATCGGTCGCCACCTTGAGGGTCTTGCTCTCCATCACCCGGTCGAGCACCTCGCCGGCCTCGACGGCGCCGACCAGCGCGCCCTGGGCGACGCCGAACCCAGCGGCAAGCGTGATGGCGGTGAGAAGTGTCTTGCGGTTCATGCTGTGCCTCTCCCTGTCTGCTTCGGGCGTTCCGGCGGAATCGCCTGCCGCGCGGCTTGGCGCCGCTGCCTTTTGCGCAAACGAGGCTAAGCCAAGGCGGCGGTCAGCGCAACGCGGGCGGTCGCGGGCGGCGAGCGGTCGCGGGCGCCTGGCGCTCAGGGCCGGTGGCCGACGAAGACGCTGGCGCCGCGATGCAGGGCGTAGGCGAGGCAGTCGGCGGGCGAGGGCTGCCAGACCTCGAGGTCGAAGCCGGCCGCGGCGATGCGCTGGCGCAGGTCGCGGCCATAGTAGCGCACGTGGTCGTGGCGGCCGAAGTGGAGCTCGCGCAGCGCCGGCGTGTCGATCGCCGGGTCCTCGTAGGTCCGCTCCCAGCCCTCGACGACCGGCACCGTGATCACCGCCAGGCCGCCCGGCGCCAGGATCCGGAACATCTCGGCGAAGGCAGCCCGGTCGTCCGGGATGTGCTCGAGCACGTGGTTGGCCATGACCGCGCCGAAGCTGCCGGCGGGCAGGCCGGTCGCCGTCAGGTCGAGCGCGAGGTCGACCTCGGGGTCGGTCAGGTCGCCGGTCACGTACTCGGCGAGGTCGGCAAGCAGGGGCTCCAGGATGGCCTCCGGGGAGACGTGGAGCAGCCGGCGCCCGGCGAGCGGCGGCCTGCGGTCCGGGTGGCCTTTCAGGTAGAGCGCCAGCAGGCGGTGCCGCTCGCGCGCGCCGCAGTGCCCGCAGCTGGCGTTGCGGCGTCCGGAGCGCGGATGGTCGCGAAAGGGTCCGGTGACGCCGCACACCGGGCAGGCGAAGTCGGACAAGGGTCGCCTATTTCTCGAAGTAGAAGCTGTCGGGGCGGTAGACGCCGAACTGCGCGCCGGGATCCCAGTTGTAGATCGCCTTCTCCGGCACGTTCTTCAGGCGGTTGGAGACGACGATGGGCTGCGGCACCTTGGCGACCAGGCCGAGGGTGAAGACCTGCTCGGCGTTGATCTCCAGAATCTCCTGCCAGGCGGCGCGGCGCTCCTCGCGCGTCTCGGCGCGCAGCCAGTCGTCGTAGAGCGCCATCAGGCGCTCGGCGGCCTCGACGTCGACGGCCGCGCCGGAGCGGCCCTTGGTCTCGTAGTGCTGGCCCCACTTCGGCCACTGGAAGGAATGCTGCTGGATCGGCACGAACTCGCTCGGCGGCAAGTCCGAGGAGGGGATGCCGTTCTCCAGGCCGTACCAGAGCGCCATCACGGTATCGCCGGCGAAGATGCGATTGCGCAGCACCTCGCGCGAGGTCGGCTTGATGAACAGCTTGACGCCGACGTCCCGCCACCCGTCGGCGACGAGCTGCAGCACGTCCGACTCCTGCGGGTTCTCGCCCGCCGTCTCGACCACGATCTCGAGCGGCCGGCCGTCGGGCAGCCGGCGGATGCCCTGGCTGCCGCGCTCGCTCAGGCCGATCTCGTCGAGCAGGGCCTTGGCCTGCTCCGGATCGTAGTGCGCCCAGGCCTGGCGGTACTCCTCCTTGTAGAGCCGCGAGCCCGGCAGGACCGACTGGTTGCCGGGAGAGCCGAGCCCGAAGTAGACGACCTGGTTGAGCTCCTCGCGCGGCGTCGCCAGCGACAGCGCCCGGCGGAAGCGGACGTCGCGGTTGAGCTCCCGCCAGACCGGGTCGTTGGCGTTGAGGTTCGGGTAGATCGCCATCTCCGAGGCGCGCACCGTATCCCACAGCCGCAGGCTGTAGCCGGCCTTCTGCTCGTTGCCCTTGATGAAGGTGTAATCGCTGAAGTTGACGCCGCGCGACTGCAGGTCGGTCTCGCCGGAGGCGGTCTTGGCCGGGATCAGCGAGGCCGAGGTCACCACCAGGGTGAAGCTGTCGATGTAGGGCAGCTGGCGCCCCTCGGCGTCGACCCGGTGGAAATAGGGGTTGCGCACGGCGACGATGCGCTCCTGGCCCATGTCCTCCTGGGTCAGGTGCCAAGGCTGGAGCACCGGCAGGTCGGGATTGTTGAAGCGGTAGAGGTCGTCGAGCCGGTTGTGCAGCGGTGCCCAGCCGCGCACCGCGTACTTGTCGGCCTGGTGGGCGATGAAGTCGGCCTCGCCGTAGCGCTCGTGGAACTGCTTCAGGTAGTGGGCCGGGCGGAAGATGAAGAGCGGCGCCGCCTGGGCCAGGGCCGGCAGGAAGAAGGGATTGGGCGCTTCCCAGCTGTAGCGCAGGGTGTGCTCGTCGATGACCTCGAAGGTCGCCGGCTTCTCGTCGACCATCATGGCGCGCGGCACGCCGGTGGGCGACAGCGACTCGTTGTTGGCGACGTCCTCCCACCAGTAGCGGAAGTCCTCGGCGGTGAAGGGCTCGCCGTCCGACCAGCGCATGCCCGGACGCAGGTGCAGGGTGAAGATCCGGCCGTCCTCGACCTCGACCTGGCGCAGGATGTCGGGCTTCAGCTCGAAGTCCTGGTCGAAGCCGACCAGCCGGGCGTAGCCGTAGACCGAGAGCAGGCGGCTGTCCTTGGGCCGGCCGACGAGCATGCGCAGGTCGCCGCCGTAGCGCCCGTAGCTGCGCCCCTCCGTCGCCTCGACGACCAGCGGCGTCTCCGGCAGCCGCTCCGCGACCGGCGGCAGCTCGCCGGCCTCGACCTTGGCCTTGAGGCTGTCGGGCTCGACCAGGCTTCCCGGCAGCGCGACCTCCGGCAGCTCGTAGACCTCCGTCTCGGCCCGCGCCTGCGGCGCGGTGACCAGAAGAAGGGCCAGGGCGCCGGCGGCCAGAAGGCCGGGGGCCTGCCAGGTCCCGTTCGAAGGCGTCAGGCGCGAAGGCGTCATGGCGCGATCCTCACGTAGGTCATTCCGGAAGAGGGCGAGTAGCGGGTGATCGGCGAGAGGTCGGGCAGGGGACGGTAGTCGGCCATGGCCGCGCGGGCGGCCCGGCAGGCAGCGCCGTCGAGGCGGTAGCGATAGGTCTTCCCGTGCCGCATCCAGACGATTTCCTCGCCGTCCGCGAGGCCCCGATCGATCGTCATGGCCAGGGTCGGCACCGGCGCGCCGCCCGTCGCATAAAGACTATAGGCATCGAAGTTATCGTCGAACAACGCGTGGCGGAAGCCCGCGTTCCGGGCCTCGACCAGCCGCCGGGCGTGGCTGACGTGGTCGTCGAACCAGACCAGCGTGCGCGCCGGATCGAAGTCGGGCAGCGGGGCCGCGCTCCAGTCGCCGGCGCGGTAGTCGACGTCGGGCTCGCGGTGCCGCAGCTGCTCGGGGCGGACGTCGAAGGTGACGATCGCCGCCGCCGGGCAGGCGCGGCGCAGCAGCCAGGCCGAGTGGCCTTGGTAGGTGCCGCTCTCGACGATCGTCTCGGGCTGCAACAGGCGCGCGACCAGGTAGAGGCTGAGGCTGTCGTTGATCAGGCCGCCGCCCTTGTTGCTGCGGATCGGCCGCTCGCGATAGAGCGGAAAGAACTCGGCGATCGCCTCGGCGGCGCGCCCCGCGGTTTCGGCCTCCGGCCGGCCCAGGATGGCGGCCAGGGTCGGGGCCAGGCGGGCGACGACGGCGGCTTCGAGGTCCGCCTGCCGGCCCGGCGAGAGCATCCAGTTGCGGTCGTCGCGCGCCGGCACCGCCTTGTCGCCGGGAGGCGGCGTTTCAGCCCCCTCGGCGGCCGGCTCGACGCTGACGCCGTTGACGTCGACGTAGGCGCCCTCGGCAGGGCCGGGGCGGGCGGGCGGGTCGAGGCGAGCGCTTCCGGTCATGATTGCGGCACGATAGGGGCGCCCGGCGGCGAGCGCCAGGGCTCCCGTCCGCGCTCCGAGCCCGCGGCGATCAGCCGTCGGCGGGCTCGGCGATCAGGGCGATGCCCGGCGTCAGCGTGACCAGGCGCCGGGCCTGGAGGTCGTCGAAGTAGCGCCGCTTGTGGTCCGCCGAGGACAGGATGTGCTCCGTCATCATCGCCTCGGCGCGGCGCCCTGCGCCGGCGGCGATCAGCTCTGCGATCCGGCGGTGGTCGTCCTGGGCGCGGCGCAGGCGCACCAGGTCGCGCTCGGGATCCGCAGGATCGAAGACGATGGCGCTCGGCCCGGACAGCGGCGTCGCGCGCAGCGCCGCCAGGGCGCGGCTGACCGCGCGGCTGCCGGCCAGGGCCTCGATCGCGCGGTGGAAGCGGCCGTTGATCTCCACCAGGCGGCCGCGCAGAGCCTCGTCGAGCCGCGCCGGCACGGCGATCTCGCCGTCCGCGACGATCTGAGCGAGCTCGCCGCCGCCGCGGCCGCGCTCGGCCGCGAGGCGGGCGGCGCGGCCCTCGATCTGGGCGCGCAGGGTGATCGCGTCGAGGACCTCCTCGGGGCTGAAGCTGGCGACCCGGTAGCCGCGCGTCTCGAGCGGAATCAGCAGGCCCTCGCTCTCGAGGGCGGTGAAGGCCAGCTTGACCAGCGTGCGCGAGGTATCCAGGTGAGCGGCGACGTGCGCCTCCTTCAGCCAGGCTCCGGCGCCGTAGGCACCCGACAGAATCCGGGCGCGGATCTCGTCCTTCACCTCTGCGAGTTGCTTCGACACCCGGTCCTCCCGTCTTGCACGCAAAAAGCGCCGTCCTCGGCCCAGGGCGGCCGCCCGCGCTTGACAGCTTCCGAAGATTGCACGCATTTTCTGTTCTAAGATATCTAAGTTCAAGCACGGGGATGCGCCGGAATGTTCAATGCCGAGGGCGACTTCATCGGCCGGGGGCTGCCGACCCGCGAGGATCTGCCGACCACCAGGATCGAGAACGCCTTCGCGGCCTACGACGTCTTCTGCCGGGTTCTCGCGCTGCGCCCGGACGACAAGCTGCTGATCCTGGCGGACAAGAAGCTCGACCCGCGCGTCACGTCGGCGATCACCGGCCTGGCCAAGGCGCGCGGCGTCAAGGAGCCGCTGGTCCTGATGAGCCACACCACCCAGCACGAGACCATGCCGGAGTGGGCCAAGCCGCACCTCGAGGAGGCGACCTTCGTCGTCTCGACCTGGTTCTGCTCGGTGCTCGACCCCTTCGCCATCCGGATGCGCCGGGAGAAGGGCCAGCGCTGGATCAAGATCACCTACTTCCGCGACCTCGACCTGCTCGACACGCCCCAGGCGCGCTTCGCGCCGGAGCTGCTCGGCGAGATCATCCGCGCCACGGCGCGCCAGTACCCGCGCGGCCGCGACTTCTCGCTGCAGTTCGCCGACGCGCGCGGCACCGAGCTCGGCATCGCGGTCGACGGCGGCATGGTCGACAACCTGCTGGGCACGACGCGCTGGAAGGGCGAGATGATCGCCGACCAGCCCGGCTGCTACGTCCACTACCTGCCGTGCCACGGACCAAACCTCTACGACCGCACCATGGTCAGCAACGACGACAGCGTCGTCGTGCCGATCAACGGCGTGCTCTATCCGCAATGGGCGGTCGGCTTCGAGCGGCCCTTCGAGGAGCGCATCCCGGTGGTCTTCGCCGACGATCGCATCGTCGAGGTCGGCGGCGCGAGCAGGGACGCCGAGATCCTGCGCGACATGCTGGTTGGCGGCCAGCTGATCGAGCTCGGCTGCGGTTTCAACCCCAAGGCGCCGCGCTACGAGATCTATCCGGCCGGCTCCAACTCGCCGGGCGTGCTGCACTTCGGCATCGATCTCGCCAAGCCCTGCGACTACATCCGCCGGCAAATGCCGGACTGGGAGGAGCCGCCGATCCACATGGACCTCATCACTTTCGACAGCACCGTAACCGCGGACAATACGACACTGATCGACAAGGGTTATCTGACGGCGCTCGACGACCCGCAGGTGCGCGAGGCCGCGCGCCGCTACGGTGACGACGTCGACCTGCTGGAGAACTGGCCGAACTGATCCCGCCCGCCCTGCCCGGCGGACTTGCGGGGCAGGGGGCAGGGGGCGAGGGGCAGGGGGCGAGGCGCCGGGGCCGCGCGCCCCGAAGGACTAGCGGCGGGCCATCGCCCGCCGAAGAAAAGACCAACACGCTTGAACGGGAGGACCACCAGAATGCGCACGCGAAACCTGCTGCTGGCCGGAGCCGGCATGTTCCTGACCGCGGGCCTGGCCTGCACCGCCATGGCGGAGACGGTCCTCCGCTATTCCGACTACGGCCCCAACCGAGGCTCGCGCGCCGAGACGCTGCAGTGGTGGGCCGACCAGATCGAGGAGCGCTCGGGCGGCGACCTCAAGGTCGAGTTCCACTGGGGCGGCGCGCTGCTCGGCGGCAAGGCGACGCTGGGCGGCCTCTCGACCGGCGTCGCCGACGCCGGCACGGTGATCGGCTTCTTCACGCCGAGCGAACTGCGCGGCTACAACATCGGCGACCTGCCGGTCGAGAACTCCGACGAGTGGGTCGGCCTGCGCGCGCTCGACGCCCTGGCCAGCGAGAACGCGGCGCTGAAGGCCGAGTTCGACGCCGCCAACGTCGTCTACCTGACGAACTTCACGACCGGCCCGATTCAGCTGATCTGCACCCGGCCGGTCGCCGGCGCCGAGGATCTGGCGGGCCTCAAGATCCGGGCCTCGGGTCCTTACGGCAAGGCGCTCGCCGACCTCGGCGCCGACGTCCAGGGCATGAGCCAGGCCGACGTCTACCCGGCGCTCGACAGCGGCCTGATCGACTGCAACCAGAACTACTACTACTCGATGCGCGCCTATAAGCAGTACGAGGTCGCCGGCCACGTCGCCGAGCTCGACTGGGGCCAGAACATGTCCTTCGGCGTCTTCATGAACAAGGACAGCTACCAGGCGCTGAGCGACGAGCAGCGCGCGGTCGTCGAGGCGGTCAGCGACGACTTCATCGACCGCATGGCCCAGGTCATGATCGAGGAGCTGGAGGCCGACCGCTCCGCCATGGTCGAGGGCATCGACGGCAAGGCGATCGAGGTCGTCCGCTTCTCCGAGGCCGACCGCGAGAAGGTGCTCGAGGCCGGCAGCCGCCAGGTCGAGGCCTGGGCCGAGGAGGCCGCCGGCAGCGGCCTCGACGGCGCCGCCCTGCTGGCCGACTACGAGGCGCGGATCGAGGGCTACGCCGCGGAGCTGGCCGACAAGGGATATCCGTGGACCCGATAAGGGCCGCCGGTTCACCGGGTCTCGACGAGCCCGGCCGCCACACGCTGCTCGAACGGGCCGGCGTGCGCGTGGCCGGGCTCGCCCTGGTCCTGCTCTGCCTGATCGTCACCCTGAACGTCGTCACCCGCGCGCTCTGGCACGCCGTCATCCCCGACGACATCCTGCTGGTGTCGGAGCTCATGCTGCTGGTCATCCTGGGGCCGCTCGCCCTGGTCACGGCCGAGCGCGAGCACATCGCGGTGACCGTCTTCACGGCGCGCGCGGGAGCGGGCGCGCGGCGCCTCATGGCCTGCCTCGCGCACCTCGCGGGAATCGCCTTCTTCGGCTTCCTGCTGGTCGCCTTCTGGACCCTCCTGGCCAAGTCCTGGCGCACCGGCGAGTACTACGACGGGCTGCTCGGCCTGCCGCAATGGCCGGGGCTGGCCCTGGCGACGGCGGCGCTCGCCGGCGTCATCCTGCGTCTCGTCTTCCTGCTGGTCCGCGACGCGAGGGCCTGATGGATCCGCAACTGCTGGCGCTCTGCGTGCTCGGCGGCGCCCTGCTGCTGCTCGTGCTGCGCGTGCCGATCGCCTATTGCCTGGGCCTGGCGGCCTGCGTCGGGCTGCTGCTGTTCTTCTCCTGGCGGCCCGGCGCGGAGGCGGACCTGGCGCGCGGCCTGGCGCCGACGCTCTCGATCGTCGGCTCGACCGCCTTCGGCTTCGTGCACAACTATCCGCTCTCGATGATCCCGCTGTTCGTCGGGCTCGGCCACGTCGCCTACCAGGCGCGCATCACCACCGACCTGTTCGACGCGCTGCAGGTCTGGACCGCCAGGCTGCCGGGCGGCCTGGCCATCGCCTCGGTGCTCGGCTGCGGCGGCTTCTCGGCGATCACCGGCTCCTCGGTCGCCTGCGCCTCGGCGATGGGCCGCATCGCCGTGCCGGAGATGCTGCGCCACGGCTACCGGCCGACCCTGGCGACCGGCTCGGTCGCCGCCGGCGGCACCCTCGGCTCGCTGATCCCGCCGAGCCTGCTGTTCGTGATCTACGCGATCTTCACCGACCAGTCGGTCAAGAACCTCTTCCTGGCCGGCATCCTGCCGGGCCTGCTGTCGCTCGCCGGCTTCGTCGCGACGATCCTGATCTGGGTCCGCCTGCAGCCGGCCGCGGCGCCGCGCGCCGGGCAGGGGGGGTCGGGAGAGGCATGGGCCGAGGCGCCGCACTTCACCGCCGAGCAGCGCCTGGCCGCACTCGGCAAGCTCTGGCCGGTCGTGGCGCTGCTGCTGGTCATCGTCGGCGGCATCTATCTCGGCATCTTCACGCCGACCGAGGCGGCGGCGGTCAGCCTGGCTATGGCGATCGCCATCGGCGTGCTGCGCGGCAACCTGACCCGGGCCGGCATGAAGGAGGCGCTGAGCGTCACCGCGCGCCAGACCGCGATGATCTTCGTCATCGCCATGGGCGCCAAGCTGTTCGTCTCCTTCATCTCCCTGACCCGGGTGACGCCGGCGGCGCTGGAGTGGCTGCAGGGCACCGGCGCCGATCCGGCCCTGGTCATCCTCGGCGTCGTCGTCTTCTACCTGCTGATCGGCATGGTCCTGGATTCGATCGGCATCCTGGTGCTGACGCTGCCCTTCATGGTGCCGCTGGTCGAGGGCTACGGCTTCGACCTGGTCTGGTTCGGCGTCGTCGTCATCAAGCTGCTCGAGGTCGGGCTGATCACGCCGCCGATCGGCCTCAACGTCTTCGTCATCAAGGCCTGCTCGCCGAGCGGCATTCCGCTCGAGCAGATCTTCCGCGGCGTCGCGGCCTTCCTGGTGCTCGACCTGCTGGTGCTGGCCGCCATCCTGCTGGTCCCGGAGATCTCCCTCTGGCTGCCGTCGCTGGCGCGCTAAGGCAGCCTGCACAAGGGCTTGTCGGCGACAGCTAACCCAAGAGATCGTTCTAATATTTTCCATAATATACATTATACGCATTCCGGAATGCTCTCTGCAGCGCGCCGCGTGCCGCCGTTGACCGTCGCCGCTCCGCCTCTATGCTGCGCGCCATGGACGATCGACCGCCCGCTTCCGACGGCACGCGCAACATCGACCGCCTGCTGGCGGTGATGGCGCGGCTGCGCGATCCCGAGGGCGGCTGCCCCTGGGATCTGGCCCAGGACTTCTCGACCATCGCGCCCTACACCATCGAGGAGGCCTACGAGGTCGCCGACGCGATCGAGCGCGGCGACCTGCCCGGCCTGCAGGACGAGCTCGGCGACCTGCTGCTGCAGGTCGTCTTCCACGCCCGCATGGCCGAGGAAGCCCGGCAGTTCGACTTCGAGGCGGTCGCCGGCGCCGTCGCCGACAAGATGGTGCGCCGCCACCCGCACGTCTTCGGCGCTGCCGACCTCGCGGACGCGGCCGCCCAGACGCGGGACTGGGAGGCGCGCAAGGCCGCCGAGCGCGTGGCGCGCGGCGAGACCGGCGCGCTCGCCGGCGTCGCGCGCGGCCTGCCGGCCCTGCTGCGCGCGGTCAAGCTGCAGAAGCGTGCCGCGCGGGTCGGCTTCGACTGGCCCGAGACCGCGCCGGTGCTGGCCAAGGTCGAGGAGGAGCTCGAGGAGCTGCGCCACGAGATCGCCGTCGGCGCCGATCGCGCGCGGCTCAACCCCGCACGCCTCAAAGACGAGCTCGGCGACCTGCTGTTCGCCGTGGTCAACCTCGCGCGCCATCTGAAGATCGACCCCGAAGCGGCCCTGCGCCACACCAACGCCAAGTTCGAGCGCCGCTTCGGCCTGGTCGAGCAGGCCCTTGAACAAGAAGGAAAATCTCCGGGCGACGCCAGCCTGGAGGAGATGGAGACCGCCTGGCAGCGGGCGAAGCGCGGCGAGCGCCCCCCTCCCGAAGAACCCGCGCCCCCAGAACCAGCGCCCGACCCGGTGCGCAGCGAACAGAAGGAGCCGACCTGATGTACAAGACCCTCGACCCCGCAGAGCTCACCGCCTTCGTCACCGGCGTCACCTCCGGCTTCGGCCAGGCGCTGGCGCGCCGCTACGTCGGCGCCGGCGCCAAGGTCGTCGGCACCGGCCGGCGCAGCGAGCGGCTGGAGGAGCTGAAGCAGGAACTGGGCGAGAATTTCCATCCCGTGACCCTGGACGTGCGCGACCGCCCGGCGGTGCTGAAGGCGATCGAGGGCCTGCCGGCCGGCTTCGCCGAGATCAACGTGCTGGTCAACAACGCCGGCCTGGCGCTCGGCCTGGAGCCGGCCCACGAGATCGACTTCGACGACTGGGACACCATGGTCGACACCAACATCAAGGGTCTGCTGCACTGCACGCACGCGCTGCTGCCCGGCCTGGTCGCCCGCAATCGCGGCCACGTCGTCAACCTGAGCTCGATCGCCGGCAGCTACCCCTACCCCGGCGGCAACGTCTACGGCGCGACCAAGGCCTTCGTGACGCAGTTCTCGCTCAACCTGCGCGCCGACCTGCTCGGCAAGCAGGTGCGCGTGACCTCGGTCGAGCCGGGCCTGGCCGAGACCGAGTTCTCCGAAGTGCGCTTCAAGGGCGCCTCGGACAAGGCGGCCAAGGTCTACGAAAAGGTCGAGCCGATGGTCCCGGAGGACATCGCCGAGGCGATCTTCTGGGTCACCACCCTGCCCCGCCACCTCAACATCAACCGCATCGAGATGATGCCGGTGATCCAGGCCTTCAGCCCCCTGGCGATCCACCGCGGCTGACGGCCCGGCCGGGCACGGCCGGGCGCACCCACGCCCCTCGACACGCTCGGAACGAAGCGAAAGCAGGAGCCATCTCTAAAGGTCGCTTCGTCCCCAGCCTGTCGAGGGGCGTGGGTGCCCAGGGCCGCCCGCGCCCTCAGGCGAACTCCCCCGCCCGCACCTCGGCCATGAAGGCCAGGAAGGCCGGGTCGTCGGCGTAGGCGACGTTGATCCGGATCGCCGGCGCGGTGCGGTAGTCGCCGGGTACGGCGAAGATCGAGCTGGGCGCCAGGAAGATGCCCTGCCGGGCTGCCAGCCGGGCCAGGGCGATGTCGTCGAGGCCCTCGGGCAGCGGGCACCAGAGGTAGAAGCCGCCGGCCGGCTCGCCCAGGCCCTCGAAGCCGAGGCCGCGCAGCCGCTCCAGCGCCGTCGCGCTGGCCCGCTCGACCCGCTCGCGCAGGCGCTTCAGGTGGCGCCGGTAGTGGCCGCCGGCGATCAGCTCGAACAGCAGGCGCTCGACGTAGCCGGAGCTGTTGACCACGGTCAGCATCTTGACGTCGGTCAGCTGGCGGATCAGCTCGGCGCTGCCGGCGATGTAGCCCGAGCGCAGGCTGGCCGAGAGCGTCTTGGAGAAGGTCCCGACGTAGATCACCCGCTCGAGCTGGTCGAGCGCCGCCAGGCGCGGGCTGCCGAGCGGCAGGATGTCGGCGAAGGGGTCGTCCTCCACTAAAGTGACGCCGTGCTGCTCGGCGAGCTGCAGCAGGCGGTGTTGGGCGTCGAGCGGCACCGAGCCGCCGGTCGGGTTGTGGGCCAGGGTCTGGGTGAAGAAGAGCTTCGGCTGGACCGCCCGCGCCTTGGCCTCGAAGTCCTCGAGGTCCGGCCCCTCGGGCCCGCGCCGCACGCCGACGACGCCGGCGCGCGCCAGGCGCAGCTTGCCGAACAGCGGGTAGTAGCCGGGGCTGTCGACCAGAACGCTGTCGCCCGGCTCGACGTACTGACGCACGATCAGGTCGAGCCCGTGGTTGGCGCCGAAGGTCAGCAGGACCTGCTCGGCCGAGGCCCGGATCGAGCGCTCGATCAGGCTGTGGGCGATCTTGCCGCGCAGCGGCTCGTAGCCGGGCGGCGTGCCGTAGCCGTGCTCCATGCGGCCCTCGCCGAAGGCGCTGCGCGGCCGCAGATGCCGGCCGAGCTCCGACTCCTCCATCCAGCTCGCCGGCGGCCGGCCGTCG
Organism: Tistlia sp.; assembly: GCF_040905785.1. Lineage (NCBI taxonomy): Bacteria > Pseudomonadati > Pseudomonadota > Alphaproteobacteria > Rhodospirillales > Rhodovibrionaceae > Tistlia > Tistlia sp. The sequence continues at coordinate 54,148 of NZ_JBBDQW010000006.1, read as the reverse complement.
CCGACGCGCACGCTGTAGTGCCGGTCGAGCTGCTCGCGCAGCAGCGAGACCAGGTCGATCGCCTCGCTGACGTGGACCGGGCGCAGGTCGCCGCCGCGCCGCTTCGGCCGGCGCACGTAGAAGCCCGAGCCGCGCCGCGGCTCCAGGTGTCCGCTCGCGACCAGGCGGTCGTAGGCCTCGACCACGGTGTTCTTGGAGACGCCGTGCTGCTCGGCGGCGGCGCGCACCGAGGGCACCCGGCTACCGAGCGGCAGGTGCCCTTCCTCGATCAGGCGGGCGACGATGGCGGCGATCTCGGCGGCGCGGGAGGGTCGCACGGGCGGCCTCTAAGTGTGCCAGGTAATCGACTGGTACAGTAACTTGGACAAATCCACAAACTGTACCTTGTGCTGCCGCCCGCCTCTCCCGATGCTCGCGTACAAGGCCCGATAGAGGGCTCGCGACCCCGCCAGAGGGCCCGCGACAACGACCTTCGGGCCCAGGGCCAGCGAAGGCGGCCGAGAGGAGGCTCCCGTCACGTGACGATTCCCAACGCCCTCGATTCGCGGATCGAGAACTACCGCAACCTGACCCCGGCCGAGCGCCTCGAGCGGCTCGCCGAGCGGGTCGGGCTGAGCGAGGCGGAGCGCGCGCTGCTCGCCGATCCCGACGCGCTCGGCCTCGAGCGCGCCAACGGCATGATCGAGAACGTCGTCGCCGGCTTCGCGCTGCCGCTCGGCATCGCCACCAACTTCCGCATCAACGGCCGCGACTACCTGATCCCGATGGTCGTCGAGGAGCCCTCGGTGGTCGCCGCCGCCTCCTACATGGCGCGCATCGCACGCGGCTGCGGCGGCTTCCAGACCTCGAGCAGCCTGCCGATCATGCGCGCCCAGGTGCAGGTCGTCGGCCTCGGCGATCCGCAGGGCGCCCGGCTGACCCTGCTCGCCGCGCGCGAGGAGATCCTGGCGCTGGCCAATGCCCGCGACGCCGTGCTGATCGGCCTGGGCGGCGGCTGCAAGGACATCGAGGTCCAGGTCTTCCCGGACACGCCGCGCGGCCCGATGCTGGTGCTGCACCTGCTGGTCGACGTGCGCGACGCCATGGGCGCCAACACGGTCAACACCATGGCCGAGGCGGTGGCGCCGCTGGTCGAGCGCCTGACCGGCGGCAGCGTGCGCCTGCGCATCCTGTCGAACCTGGCCGACCGGCGCCTCGCCCGGGCCCGCGTTTCGGTCACCGCCGAGGCCCTGGAGACCAAGGCCTTCTCCGGCGAGCGCATGATCGAGGGCATCCTCGACGCCTACACCCTGGCCGCCATCGACCCCTACCGGGCGACGACCCACAACAAGGGCATCATGAACGGCATCGACCCCGTGGTCGTCGCCACCGGCAACGACTGGCGGGCGATCGAGGCCGGCGCCCACGCCTGGGCCGCGCGCGACGGCCGCTACGGCTCGCTGACGACCTGGGAGCGCGCCGCCGACGGCCGCCTGGTCGGCACCCTGGAGCTGCCGATGGCGCTCGGCCTGGTCGGCGGCGCGACGCGCACCCACCCCCTGGCCCAGGTCGCCCTCAAGATCCTCGGCGTCGCCAGCGCCCAGGAGCTCGCCGAGGTCGCGACCGCGGTCGGCCTGGCGCAGAACATGGCGGCGCTGAGAGCGCTGGCCACCGAGGGCATCCAGCGCGGCCACATGGCGCTGCACGCCCGCAACATCGCCATCGGCGCCGGCGCCGCCGGCCCCGAGATCGACGCCGTGGCGGCCGAGCTGGCCGAGGCCCACGACGTGCGCGCCGACCGCGCCAGGGAGATCCTGGCGCGCCTGCGCGGCACCTGAGCGGCGCTCCCGCGTCGGGGGCGACCGTCAAAAGAAGAACCGGGAGGAGTAGAGACATGAGCAACGATCGTCGCAGTTTCCTGAAGGCCGCCGGCACCGCGGCCCTCGCCGCCGGCAGCCTGGCCGGCACCGCCGCCCTCGCCCGCCCCGCCCGCGCCCAGGACACGGTGAGCTGGCGCATGCAGGCGCTCTGGGATCCGGGCACGACGCCGCAGAAGTTCGAGGAGCGCTTCGTCGCCCGGGTCGCCGAGCTGACCGACGGCGGCTTCCAGATCGAGCTCTTCGCCGCCGGCCAGATCGTGCCTGCGGCCCAGGCCTTCGACGCCGTGCGCGGCGGCGCCTTCCAGATGATGAAGACCTTCGACGGCTACGAGGCCGGCAAGATCCCCGCCTTCGCCTTCACCAGCACGATCCCCTTCGGCTTCCCGGAGTCCGACCAGTACGAGGCCTGGTTCTACGAGCGCGGCGGCCTGGAGCTGGCCCGCGAAGCCTACGGCGCCGCCGGCCTGCACTACATCGCCCCGAGCGTCTACGGCGAGGAGCCGATCCACTCCAAGGTGCCGATCGAATCGATCGCCGACTTCCAGGGCAAGAAGGGCCGCTTCGTCGGCCTCGCCTCCTCGGTCATGGCGAAGTTCGGCATCGCCGTCTCGCCGCTGCCGACCAGCGAGGTCTACAGCGCCCTCGACAAGGGGGTGATCGACCTCGCCGACCGCGGCGACCTGACCGCGAACTACGAGGCCGGCATCGGCGAGGTCGCCAAGTACATCGTGCTGCCGGGCGTCCACCAGCCGACCACGGCGACCAGCTACGTCGCCAACCAGCGCGCCTACGACGCCCTGCCCGAGGCCTACAAGGCGGCCCTGGCGGTCGCCGCGCGCGAGGTCTCGGGCGCCCTGCGCCAGCACATCCTGGTGCAGGACGTCGAGGTTCTGGAGAAGTACAAGGCCCAGGGCGTCACCGTCTCCATCCTGTCCGCCGAGGACATCCTGGCCAACCGCCCGAAGGCGGTCGAGGCCTGGCAGGCCGCGACCAAGGACGACGACCTGGCCAAGCGGATCCTCGACAGCCAGATGGCCTTCATGCGGCAGCTCGGCATCCTGGCCTAGCACCGCCGCGCCGGCCTATAGGGGTGGCCCGAGGCTTCGCCGACGGCCACCCCGGCCCGGCGCCCTTTCCCGTCGAGGCGCGTTCTTCGCCATGCCCTTCGTGCGCGCGATCACCGGCCTGAACCGGCTGGCCTTCCTGGCCAGCGCGGCGCTGCTCTATGCGATCGCGCCGGCCATGCTGATCGACGTCGTCTGCCGCTATCTCTTCGACAGCCCGACGGTCTGGGCCTCGGAGCTGGCGCTGCTGCTGTTCGGGCCGATGTTCCTGCTGTCGGGGCCCTACGTCCTGCATCTCAAGGGCCACGTCGCCATGGACGTCGTCCGCCGCGCCCTGCCGGCGCGCGTCGAGCGCCTCGTCGAGCTGCTCAACTTCCCGGTGATCGCCGCCTTCTGCGTGATCCTGCTGTGGTACGCGACGCCGCTCGCCTTCGAATCCTGGCAGTACCGCGAGACCTCCTTCTCGGCCTGGAACCCGCAGATCTGGTGGACCAAGGCGGCGGTGCCCCTGGCGCTCTTCCTGCTGCTGCTGCAGACCGTCGCCGAGTTCCTGCGCACCCTGATCGAGGGCCCCGCCCCCGCCGAGCGGGTCGTGACGCCCTCCGGCGAGGCCAGCCGATGACCGGCTCCTCGCTATGACCGGCCCCCTCCGATGACCGAGACCCTCGGCTCCGGCGCGATCCTGGCGATCATGTTCGGCGGGCTGGTGCTGTTCATGGCGACCGGCCTGCCGATCGCCTTCGTGCTCGGCGGCCTGTCGCTGCTGATCACCGTGACGCTGTGGAACGCCGACGCGGTCGTCGTCCTGGTGCTGCAGATCTTCGACACCATGCGCTCCGAGGCGCTGCTGGCGATCCCGCTCTACATCCTGATGGCCGGCCTGCTGTCGCGCTCGGGCATCATCAACAACCTCTACCGGGCGATGGAGCTGTGGTTCGGCCGCCTGCGCGGCGGCCTCGCCGTCGGCACGGTCGTGATCTGCGTGATCATGGCGGCCATGACCGGCGTGGTCGGCGCCGCGGTCACCGCCATGGGCCTGCTGGCCCTGCCCGAGATGCTGCGCCGCGGCTACCGCGCCGAGCTGGCGACCGGCACGATCTGCGCCGCCGGCACCCTCGGCATCCTGATCCCGCCCTCGGTGCTGACCATCGTCTACGCGGTCACCGCCCAGGTCTCGATCGGCCGCATGCTGATCGCCGGCATCGTGCCCGGCGTCATCCTGGCCGGCCTCTACATCCTCTACATCGTCGTGCTGTCGTGGCTGCGGCCCGAGGCGGCGCCGCTGGCCGAGGACCACCGCACGGCGAGCTGGCGCGAGCGCTTCGCCGCGCTCGGCTCCCTGGTCCTGCCGGCGCTGCTGATCGTCATGATCCTGGGCTCGATCTTCTTCGGGCTGGCGACCCCGACGGAGGCGGCGGCGGTCGGCGTGCTGGGCGCCGCCCTGGCCGCGGCGCTGGAGCGCCGCCTGACCTTCGAGGCCCTCAGCGCCTCGGCCATCGAGACCACCAAGGCCACCGCCATGATCCTCTGGATCACTTTGGGCGCAAAGGCTTACGTAGCGATCTTCACAGGCCTTGGCGGCGCCGACGCGCTGCTCGACTTCATCCGCACGCTCGACGCGGGGCCCTACCTGGTGCTCGGCGTCATGCTGGCCGTGCTGGTCTTCCTGGGCATGGTGCTCGACGAGATCGGCATCATCCTGCTGACCGTTCCGGTCTTCATACCGATCGTCCGGTTCCTCGGCTTCGACGAGCTGTGGTTCGGCGTGCTCTACGCCGTGACCATCCAGATGGGCTACATCTCGCCGCCCTTCGGCTACACGCTCTTCTACATGAAGGGCACCCTGCCGCCCGAGCTCGGCATGGGCGTCGTCTACCGCGGCATCCTGCCCTTCTTCCTGCTCCAGCTGCTCGGCCTGCTGCTGCTGCTGGCGGTACCCGGCCTGGCGACCTGGCTGCCGACCCTGATGCTGCGCTAGCGCCATCCATGCCCGCGCCATCGCCTGGCAAGGACGAGCGGGAACTTTCTCTCAAGAGGGGTGTTCATGGAATGGCTCTAATCTCGTCACGGTTCATCGAGGGGAGGCACCCATGGCTCGAATCCCGGGCTTCGTTGCCCTTGCCGTCGCCGGCGCGTTGCTCGGCTTCGCACCTCCGGCCGGATCCGCCGATCCCCTGCCGCCCTCGCTGACCTACCGGCCGTTGCCGACCCAGCCCTTCTCGGACGTCAAGGCGATGGACGAGGCGCAGAAGCCGCAGGTCATGCAGCGCCAGGCCGACCTGCTCGAGGAGCGCTACGACCTGTCCGACCGGCCGATCCCGGAGGTCTTCATGTCCGGCGGCATGAGGGCGGTGCAGGGCGGCGTGCGGGTGAAGCTGCCGGAAGGCGTGACCTGGGAGGAGCTCTCGTCCCTCAGCCCCTCGGAGATTCGCGAGCGTGGCCTGCTGCCCGGTGGCTTCCTGCCGCTGCCGCATGTCAAGCAGGCGACGGGCGGCCAGGTCTTCCCCGACGACCAGATCGAGGCGATCCTCGAGCAGGAGAGCCGCGACCTGCGCCGCTTCGACGTCGAGTTCGACCTGCCGAAGCACCTGACCCCCGAGTTCCCGCCGCCGATCTTCCTGACCACGCGGCCAGAGCTGGGCGACGTCTCCCAGGGGCAGCTGCTGACCATCAAGAACCACTACGAGCTGCTGAACGGCATCCTCACGCCGGTCCAGATGGAAGGCCTGCGCCTGCTGCTGACGCCCTTCCCGCAGGAAGAGTTCAACATGACCGAGGACCGGAAGGTCGAGGAGCAGAGCCTCGGCGTCACCTGCCTCGACTGCCACGCCAACTTCAACACCAACGCGGCCTTCCACCTGACGCCGGACGTGCGGCCGCAGGCCCACCGCTTCCGGCTCGACTCGACCAGCCTGCGCGGCCTGTTCAACCAGCAGATCCACGGCTCGAAGCGTTCGCTGCGCTCGGTCGAGGACTTCACCGAGTTCGAGCAGCGCACCGCCTACTTCAACGGCGACCACGTCAGCGCGACGCGCAAGGGCGTCCACCTGCCCGACCGCCCGAACCAGGTCGCGATGATGGCGCAGATGCAGAACATCATCGACTTCCCGCCGGCGCCGAAGCTCGACCCCTTCGGCCGGCTCGACCCGGAGCTGGCGAGCGAGCAGGAGCTGGAGGGCGAGCGCATCTTCCTGGGCAAGGGCCGCTGCGCCGTCTGCCACGTGCCCGAGACGGCCTTCATGAACAACAACATGCACGACCTGAAGCTCGAGCGCTTCTACCAGGTCGGCACCACCGTGAACGACCTGGTGACCCAGCCGGACGGCGCGATCAAGACCTTCACGCTGCGCGGGATCAAGGACACCCCGCCCTACCTGCACGACGGACGCCTGCTGACGCTCGCCGACACGGTCGAGTTCTTCAATCTGGTGCTCGGGCTCGATCTCGAGCAGTCCGAGAAGGAGGCGCTGGTCGCCTACATGCTGGCCCTGTGACCCGGGCCGGCGCTTTGAGACGGGAGCAAGGGATGCGCGGCTTCGCGACGGCAGCGACGATCGGCCTGCTCGGCGCTCTGTTGGCTGCGCCGGCAGCCGCCCAGTACGGCAATCCTGCCGGCATGACGCCGGGCGCTCCCCAGGAGAAGCCGGGCGTGCCGGCGCCGGATCATCCGAACGCCACCGCCCGGCTGTTCGCGCGCCTCGCCGTGGCGGGCGGCCTGGCCGAGGTCGAACTCGGGGAGCTGGCGACGCGCCAGGGCGGCGGCGAAGCGGTGCAGGGCTTCGCCCAGCGCATGGTCGAGGAGCATTCGAAGGCGAACGAGCGCCTCGTCGGCGTCGCCGGAGAGGCCGGCATCCCGCTGCCGGACGCCCCGGACGCCGAGCACCAGGCCCAGCGCGATCGCCTTGAGCCGCTCTCGGGCCGCGACTTCGACCTCGCCTACATGAGCGGGCAGGTCCGCGACCACATCCGCACCGCGCAGCTGCTTGCCTGGGAGATCGGCTCGGGCCAGGACGCCGACATGCAGCGCTTCGCCGCAGACACCCTGCCGGCGGTGCTCGACCACCTGCGGCAGGCCCAGGAGCTGCTGGTCCGGCTGCGGACCGAGGCCGGGAGCTGATCCGCCCCGTCAGTCCTGGAGCAGGGTCTGGCGGAGCGTCCGCCAGCTCGCCTCGTCGGGCGCCGAGAGCAGGCCGTAGCTGGCGATGTCGGTCGGCCGGTAGGCGCGGCCCTCGAGCAACTGCCCGAAGCCGCCGGCCTCGCGGTGGATGACCAGCCCGGGCACGTGGTCCCAGGGCTTGGTCTTGCTGAACAGCAGGAAGTGCATCTCGCCGCGCACCAGGCGCAGGTAGTCTTGGCCGGCGCAGTGTAGTCCGTCGAGCGCCGCCAGCCGGCGCCGGTTGCGCGCCAGGGTCGCGGCCAGCTCCTTCGAGCCGAAGGTGCCGGCGTTCAGCGCGCCGGTCATCTCGGCCAGCGGCGGCGCCGGCGTCAGGCGCAGACGGCGCTCGCCCTCCGGACCGGCCAGCAGGGCGCCCTGCCCGGCCTCGGCCATGGCCGTCACCCCCTCGATGGGGTCGTGGATCCAGCCGGCGAGCAGCTCGCGCCCGCGCACCAGCCCGACCATCACGGCGAAGACCGGCCGGCCCTTGGCGAAATTGCCGGTGCCGTCGATCGGATCGATGATCCAGACGTACTCGTCGCGCTCGAAGCGCGCCAGGACCGCGGGGTCGGCCTCGACCGCCTCCTCGCCGACGACCAGGGAGCCGGGCAGCAGCTCGGCGAGGCGGCGGGTCAACACCGCCTCGACGGCGTGGTCGGCGACCGTAACCAGCTCGCCCGAGGCCTTCTGCGTGACCTCGTGCGCGGCGAGCTGGCGGAAGCGCGGCAGGGCTTCCTCGGCGCCGGCTTCGGCGATCAGGCGGGCGACGGCGGCGATGTCGACGAGAGGCACGGGGCAAGGGTCTCCGGCAGGTTGGGACGAGGCGCGGACGCAGAAAGGGCCGCGGGGGAACGGCGGCCCCCCGCGGCCCTTTTGCGTCAGATGGAGAGCGGCGGGCTAGAAGTCCATGCCGCCCATGCCGCCCATGCCACCCATGCCGCCGCCGGGCATGCCGCCGCCCATGCCGCCGCCGTCCTTCTTCTCCGGCTTCTCGCCGACCATCGCCTCGGTCGTGATAAGCAGGCCGGCGATCGAGGCCGCGTCCTGCAGGGCATGGCGCACGACCTTGGTCGGGTCGATGATGCCGGCCTTGACCATGTCGCCGTAGACGCCCTTCTGGGCGTCGTAGCCGAAGTTGCGGTCCTTCGACTCCATGACCTTGCCGACGACGATCGAGCCGTCGACGCCGGCGTTCGCCGCGATCTGGCGGATCGGCGCCTGCAGCGCCTTGCGGACGATGTCGATGCCGACGCGCTGGTCGTCGTTGTCGTAGGCGACCTTGGTCAGGACCTTGGAGGCGTTGAGCAGGGCGACGCCGCCGCCGGCGACCACACCCTCCTCGACCGCGGCGCGGGTCGCGTGCATCGCGTCGTCGACGCGGTCCTTGCGCTCCTTGACCTCGGTCTCGGTGGCGCCGCCGACGCGGATCACCGCGACGCCGCCGGCCAGCTTGGCCAGCCGCTCCTGCAGCTTCTCGCGGTCGTAGTCCGAGGTCGTCTCCTCGACCTGGGCGCGGATCTGGTTGCAGCGCGCCTCGATGTCCTTCTTCTTGCCGGCACCCTCGATGACCGTGGTCTCGTCCTTGGTCAGAGTCACGCGCTTGGCGGTGCCGAGCATCTGGACGGTCACGTTCTCCAGCTTGATGCCGAGGTCCTCGGAGACGACCTGGCCCTTGGTCAAGACCGCGATGTCCTCGAGCATGGCCTTGCGCCGGTCGCCGAAGCCCGGGGCCTTGACCGCCGCGACCTTGAGGCCGCCGCGCAGCTTGTTGACCACCAGGGTCGCCAGGGCCTCGCCCTCGACGTCCTCGGCGATGATCAGCAGCGGACGGCCCGACTGCACGACCGCCTCGAGCACCGGCAGCATGGCCTGCAGGCCGGACAGCTTGCTCTCGTGGATCAGGATGTAGGGATCCTCGAGCTCGACGCGCATCTTGTCGGCGTCGGTCACGAAGTAGGGCGAGAGGTAGCCGCGGTCGAACTGCATGCCCTCGACGACGTCCAGCTCGGTCTCCAGGCTCTTCGCCTCCTCGACCGTGATCACGCCCTCGTTGCCGACCTTCTGCATGGCCCGCGCCAGCATGGCCCCGACCTCGGCGTCGCCGTTGGCCGAGATCGTGCCGACCTGGGCGACCTGCTCGGCGGTCGAGATCTTCTTGGAGGCCTTGCGCAGGTCCTCGACGACCAGAGCGACGGCCCGGTCGATGCCGCGCTTGAGGTCCATCGGGCTCATGCCCGCAGCCACCGACTTGGCGCCCTCGCGCACGATCGCCTGGGCCAGCACGGTCGCGGTGGTCGTGCCGTCGCCGGCGATGTCGCTGGTCTTGGTCGCGACCTCCTTGACCATCTGCGCGCCCATGTTCTCGAACCTGTCGGAAAGCTCGATCTCCTTGGCGACGGAGACGCCGTCCTTCGAGACGCGCGGGGCGCCGAACGACCGTTCCAGGACGACGTTGCGACCCTTCGGGCCGAGCGTCACCTTGACGGCATCGGCGAGGATGTCGACGCCGCGCAGCATGCGATCGCGGGCGTCGCCACCGAACTTAACGTCCTTGGCTGCCATGGTTAACCTCCAATGGCTGAATAGTGAGGGGGGCTATTTCTTCCGGCCGGCCCCTTTGGCGGCGGCCTTTCCGGCGGTCGCCTTCCTCGGCGCAGCCTTCTTCGCGACGCTCTTCGCCGCGGATCCGGCGGTCGCCGCCTTCTTGGCGACGGCGCGGGTCGCCTTGCCGACCGCCGCGGCGGTCTGCTTGGTCGAGGACCTGGCGGCGCTCGCCCGGGCGGCAGACTTGGCGGTCTTCGTGGCCGGCGACTTGGCCTTGGCCGGCGCCTTGGTCTTGGCGGCCTTGGCAGGCTTCGCGGCCTTGGCAGGCTTGGCGGCCTTGGCAGGCTTGGCGGGCTTCGCAGCCTTGGCGGGCTTCGCCGCGACCTTGGCCGTCTTCGGCTTGGCTGCCTTCGCCTTGGCCGACTTGGCTGCAGCCGGCTTGGCCGCCGACCGGCTCGCGGCGGCCTTGGCGGCGGGCTTGGCCGCGCCCTTGGCCGGCTGCTGGACGATCCCCATGACGTCGGATTCGCGCATGACCAACAGGTCGGTGCCGTCGATCTTGACCTCGGTCCCGGACCACTTGCCGTAGAGCACGGTGTCGCCGACCTTGACGTCGAGCGGCGTCAGGCGGCCGTCCTCGCCGCGCGCGCCGGGGCCGGCCGCGACGACCTTGCCGTGCTGCGGCTTCTCCTTGGCGGTATCGGGAATGATGATGCCGCCGACCGTGCGCTCTTCGGCGGCGATCGGCTCGATGACGATGCGGTCGTGCAACGGACGGAACTTCATGGCGGATCTCCCCTGGCCCTGTCCGATCATGGACGGCCCGTTTGCGGGTGGCGTGCCCCACCCCGAGGCCGCCGTTGGCACTTGGCACGCGAGAGTGCCAAGCGGTCAATAAGCACGCGCCGCGGGACTGTCAACCGGGGCGCCGCCTAAACGACGGACGTCAGGGCGATTTTCCGGCCTCCGGGGCCTCGTCCAGGCGCCGCTGGTAGCGTGCGAGATTGCGGCTGTCGAAGGAGACGCGCAGGCGGGCGCGCTGGCCCTCGTCGCTCCGCTCGACAACCCGGCCGTGGCGATAGAGCCAGGCCAGCTCGGCGCCGTCGGCGAGATCGACCTCCAGATCGACGACGCGCTCGTTGCGCGCCAGCCGCTGCTCGACGGTCTCGAGCAGCCGGTCGATGCCGGCGCCGGTGGCCGCCGAGACGGCGACGCTGTTCGGCTGGCGGGCGGTCTGGGCCAGCAGGACCTCGCGCGCCTCGGGCTCGAGCAGGTCGATCTTGTTGAGCACCTGCAGCGGCGTCGCCTCGTCGTCCGGCTCGACGGCGAGGCCGAGGTCGGCGAGCACCGTCTCGACGTCGGCCTTCTGCGCCTCGGTGTCGGCGTGGGCGACGTCGCGCACATGCAGCACCAGGTCGGCCTCCAGGACCTCCTCGAGGGTGGCGCGGAAGGCCGCGACCAGCTGCGTCGGCAGGTCGCTGACGAAGCCCACGGTGTCGGACAGGATGACCTGCTGGCCGGACGGCAGGACGAGCCGGCGCATGGTCGGGTCGAGCGTCGCGAACAGGAGGTCCTCGGCGCGGACCTCGGCGTTGGTCAGGCGGTTGAAGAGCGTCGACTTGCCGGCGTTGGTGTAGCCGACCAGCGCGACCACCGGATAGGGCACGCGCTGCCGGGCGCCGCGGTGCAGGCCGCGGGTGCGGCTGACCTGCTCCAGGTCCTTCTTGAGCCGGACGATGCGCTCGTCGATCTGGCGCCGGTCGAGCTCGATCTGCCGCTCGCCCGGGCCGCCCATGAAGCCGGCGCCGCCGCGCTGCCGCTCCAGGTGGGTCCAGGAGCGCACCAGGCGCGAGCGCTGATAGCTGAGCGCCGCCAGCTCGACCTGGAGCTGGCCTTCCCGGGTGCGGGCCCGCTCGCCGAAGATCTCCAGGATCAGGCCGGTGCGGTCGATGACCTTGCAGTCCAGCTTTTTCTCGAGGTTGCGCTGCTGGACCGGCGTCAGCTGGGCGTCGACGATGACGATCTCGACCTCCTGCTCCTCGACCAGCTCGTGGAGCCGCTCGACCTGGCCGCTGCCGAACAGGGTCGCCGGGCGCGGCTGGCCGACCGAGAGGATCTCGGCGGCGACGATGTCGAGGGCGATCGCGTGGGCGAGGCCGACGGCCTCTTCCAGGCGCGCCGCCGCATCGCGCAGCGGCACGCCGCGCTCGTGGCGGTCGGGATGCACGACGAAGGCGCGCTCCGCCGGACGCCGCGTCTCGCCGCCGCCGCCGCGGCGCGCCGACTGCTTGGCGCCGGCCGGCCCCTCGGGGCCGCCGGGCGCGTTGGGATCAGGCTTCGGCAGGCTGTTCCTCCTTGTCGTTGCCCTCGAACAGCTGGATCGGGGCTGCCGGCATCACGGTCGAGATCGCGTGCTTGTAGACCAGCTGCGAGTGGGCGTCCCGGCGCAGCAGGACGCAGAAATTGTCGAACCAGGTGACGATTCCCTGCAGCTTTACGCCGTTGACCAGGAACACGGTGACCGGGATCTTGTGCTTGCGGATGTGATTGAGAAAGACATCCTGGACGTTCTGGGACTTGTCGGCAGCCATTGGAGTGAACCCCCTTTTTTCTTCGTCGTTGATCGTTGTTTTTCGACTTCTTACGGGGCGCGCGCACCCGTCCCGCCTTTGCCGACCTCATGTGGGCGTTCGGGCGCGGCCCGGCAAGCAGGGTACAGTATGCAGGCTGGCGGCGCCCAGGCAAAGGCGCGGACCGGACGTGCGCCTGGTGCGGGGAGCCCTCGCTGACCGGCTCGTCGAGGAGACGGGCCTCGTCCCAAGAACGGCAGCCTTGGCGCGTGGCGCGCTCTCGGCGTCCGGCGAATCGCGAATCCTGATCTACTGCAACCGGAAATGGATCAGGGAGATCGCGGAATGGGGCATGAGAATTTGGGCCGCCGGTCGAGGCGTGCCGCCGCGCAACGGCTGTTGAACCTTCGGGACATCACAGCCACGCCGCGACGCCGTCGCACCCTCCCCGACGTCACCGGATCCTGCATGCCCGGCCTCGCGGCTTTCCTGGCCGTGCTGGCGGCCCAGCCGGCACCGGCGGCCGATTTCACGGGCACGGCGGGGGCCGGCGGCGTCGGCGGCAGCGCCCTCGAGGTCACGGCGGGCACCGCCTTCACCAACGCCCTGGGCTCCGTCGTCGGCGGCGGCGCCGGCGGCGACGGCGGCAGCGGCGGCAGCGGGGGCAACGACGGCACGGTCGGCCAGGGCGGCGCCGGCGTCGTGATGGCGGGCAACGGTCAGACCCTGGTCAACGGCGGCCTGATCGCCGGCGGCCTCGACGGCAACGGCTCGGTCGGCGCCAGGGCCGTGACGATCACTGGCAACGACAACCGCCTGGAGCTGCAGCCCGGCGGCAGCTTCGAGGGCGAGATCGTCGCGACCGGCACCGACAACGCCTTCCTGCTCGGCGGCAGCAGCACCGGCGAATTCGACAACGACGCGCTCCGCTCCTCGCTGCAGGGCTTCGCGAGCTTCCAGAAGACCGACACGGGGACCTGGAGCCTGACCGGCAGCGACTCCCAGGCCTGGACCGTCGCCCAGGGCACGCTCAAGGTCGCCGGCAGCGTCGGGTCCGCGACGGTGACGGGGGGCCGGATCGGCGGCACCGGCAGGCTCGGCAGCCTGACCATGGGCAGCGGCCGCTCGCGCCTGGCAATTCGGTCGGGACGCTGAACGTCACCGGCGACGTGACCTTCGGTCCCGGCTCCGTCTACGAGGTCGAGGTCGACGCGAGCGGGGCGGACCGCCTGGAGGTCGGCGGCACCGCCGCCCTCGACGGCAGCCGCAGCGTCACGGGCTTCGGCACGCAGAGCGCCGGCTACGAGGCCGCCGTCTGGGCGCTGGAGACGGAGGCGGCCTACGATCTCGCGCTGTCCGACACCGCGACGCTGACGCCCCTGGCGGGACTGCGCTATACGCACAGCAGCCGCGACGCCTACAGCGAGACGGGGCTCGCCGGCCTCTCGGTCGGCAGCAACAGCGAGGACTCGCTGCGCGGCCGGCTCGGCGCGGAACTGGCCTTCGAGCTGGAGCGCGCCACCTTCTACACCCGCGCCGCCTGGAGCCACGAGCTGGCGGACCCCGACGGGACGACCGAGGCCACGCTGCTCGGCGGCCCGTCCTATACCCTCGAGGGCCAGCGCCTGCCCGCCGACCTCGCCGAGATCGGCCTCGGCCTCGCCTGGGCGCCCTGGGACAACGTCGACGTCTTCGCCGCCTACGAGGGCGTCTTTTCCACCGGCTACGCCAGCCATGCCGGCCAGCTCGGGGTCCGCTACAGCTGGTGACGGCAGAGGGTGACGCCACCGGCTACTCGAGCAGCGCCAGCAGCTCCTCGAAGGTGGCGACGTGCCGGTGCGGCGCGGCCTCGGCGAACTCGCCCTCGGCCGGCGCCTCGTCGCGGATCAGCAGGCCGGTGCAGCCGGCGTTGCGGGCGCAGAGCATGTCGATGTCGGTGTCGCCGACGAACCAGACCGCCGGCCCCGGCTCCAGGCCGCTGCCGGACAGCGCCATCACGACGGGATCGCGCGCCGGCTTGTCGCGCACCGCGTCGAGGGCGCCGACGAGCTGCCGGAAGTGGCCGTTCCAGCCCAGGTGCTCGGCCTCCTGGCGCAGGTAGCGCCCGGTCTTGTTGCTGACGACGCCGAGCCACAGGCCCTCGCGCGCGGCCAGGGCGGCCAGCGTCTCGGGCGCGCCGCGCCGCGGCGCCAGGCCCTTCAGGTGGTCGCGCGCGAAGGTTTCGTAGAACAGCTCCGTGGCCGCCTCGGTGTCGTCGCCGAACAGCTCGGGAAAGGCGTCGCGCGCCGAAGCGCGGACCCGCTGCCGGGTCTCCTCGAGGGTCCAGGGCGTGCGGCCGAAGGCCTCGAAGGTCACCGCCAGGGCGTGGTGGATGACGCTCCAGGTGTCGACCAGGGTGTTGTCCCAGTCGAACAGGATCGCCTTGGGCGCCGGCAACGCCAGGCGCGCCCGCGCCGCCCCCTGGCCGCTTGCCCCCTGCCTGCTTGCCCCCTGGCCGCTTGCCCCCTGGCCGCTTGCCCCCTGGCCGCTTCCGTTGATCCCCGGGCCGGCCATGGTCAGGCCGCGGCCTCGGCGCGGAAGGTGCCGGTGCGGGCGACCCGCTCGATGTAGGCCTCGCGGAGCTTGCGGCTGAGCATGCCCGGGTGACCGTTGCCGACCGGCCGACCGTCGATCTCCGTGACCGGGAGCACGTAGATGCTGGAGGCCGTGATGAAGGCCTCGCGCGCCTCCAGGGCCTCCTCGACGGTGAAGGCGCGCTCCTCGAACTCGACGCCCTCGGCGGCGGCGACCTTGAGCAGCGAGATCCGCGTGATGCCGTTGAGAATCGAGTTGCTCGCGCTGCGCGTCACCAGCTTGCCGTCCTTGGTGACGATCCAGGCGTTGGTCGAGGCGCCCTCGGTGACCAGGCCGTCGGGCTCGACCAGCCAGGCCTCGAAGGCGCCGGCCTCGTAGGCCTGCTGCTTGGCCAGGCAGTTTGGCAGCAGCGAGGTCGACTTGATGTCGCGGCGCTGCCAACGGATGTCCGGCAGGGTCACGATCTTGATGCCCTGCTCCAGCACCTCCGGTGCCAGTGGCCGGGTCTGGCGCACGGTCATGACCACCGCCGGCCTGACCGGCTTCCTGGGGAACTTGTGGTCGCGCGGCGCGACGCCGCGGGTCACCTGCATGTAGACGAAGCCGTTGGTGAGCCCGTTGCGACGCATGATCTCGGCCGCGACGAGCTTCAGCGCGCGGCGCGCCATCGGCAGGGCGATCCGGAGCTCGCCCAGCGAGCGCTCGAGGCGGTCGAGGTGCAGCTCCTCGTCGACCAGCGTGCCCTGGTAGACCGGCACGACCTCGTAGACGCCGTCGGCGAACTGGTAGCCGCGGTCCTCGATGTGCACGGCGGCCTGGCGGTGCGGCAGGTAGCGGCCGTTGACGTAGGCGGTACGGGGCATGCGGTCCTCGGACTCGGGGGGCTCTGGGCTTGTTCGGCGCCGTCGGCCGGGCGCTCCTCCGGCCAACCTAGCGAAGGCTCAGAAGAATTCCAGCTTCACGGCGAACAGCTTCTCGACCTTCTTGACCGCCTCGGCGGCGGCGAACATCACGACCAGGTCGCCGGCCCGGATCACCGTGTCGCCGCGCGGGATGATGACCTCCTCGTCGCGCACCACGGCCCCGACCACCGAGCCGTTCGGCAGCGGCGCGTCGCGCAGCGGGCGACCGACCAGGCCGGAGGTCTCCATGGCCTCGGCCTCGATGATCTCGCCGATACCCTCGGCCAGGGAATAGACCGAGCGGATGCGCCCGCGGCGCACGTGCTGCAGGATCGTCGAGACGGTGATCGCGCGCGGGCTGACCACGGTGTCGATGCCCAGGCTGCCGACCAGCTGCGAGTAGGAGGCCGAGTTGATCAGCGTGATCGCGCGCTTGGCGCCGTAGCGCTTGGCCAGCAGCGAGGCCAGGATGTTGACCTCGTCGTCGTTGGACACGGCGATCACGGTCTCGGTCGCCGCGATGTTGGCCTCGGTCAGGATCTCCAGGTCGAGGGCGTCGCCGTGGATCACCACCGAGCGCTCCAGGGCCTGCGCCACCAACTCGGCGCGCGCCTTGTTGATCTCGATCACCTTGAGCTGCACCTGCGGGTGCCTCTCCTCGACGGTGCGCGCCAGGTTGAGGCCGATGTTGCCGCCGCCGATCAGCAGCACCCGGCGCGCCGCCCGCTCCTCGTAGCCGAAGGTCATCAGGGCGCGGTTGAGGTGCGAGCTCTCGCAGACGAAGTAGGCGTCGTCGCCGGGCATCAGCTCGGCGTCGCCGTGCGCGACGATGGTCCGCCCGCCGCGCGAGATCGCGACCACGACGATGTGCAGGTCGGGGAACAGGTCGGTCAGCTGGCGCAGCGGCGTCTGGATGATCGGCGTGTCCTCGCGCACGTGGACGCCGATCAGGTTGACCCGGCCGTCGGCCAGCAGCATGGCGTCGAAGGCGCCGGGAACCTGCAGGCGCCGGCCGATCGCCTTGGCGACCTCGACCTCGGGCGAGATGATGACGTCGATCGGCATGTGGTCGTGGCTGAACAGGTCCGACCACAGCGGGTTCAGGTAGGACTGGTGGCGCACGCGGGCGATCTTGGTCGGCACCTCGAAGATCGAGTGGGCGATCTGGCAGGCGACCATGTTGACCTCGTCGGCGTAGGTCACGGCGATCAGCATGTCGGCGTCGCGCGCGCCGGCCTGCTCGAGCACGTCGGGGTGCGAGGCGAAGCCGACCAGGCCGGTGACGTCGAGCGACTCGCTGATCTTCTGGACCAGCTCCGGCGACTGGTCGATGACCGTGACGTCGGCGTTCTCGCCGGCCAGGTAGCGCGCGATGTTGAAGCCGACCTGGCCGGCGCCGCACACGATCACTTTCACGAGGCGATGACCTTCATGGCTGGCGTTCCGAGGTGTTGATGCCGAGGGCCCGCAGCTTGCGGTGCAGGGCGGAGCGCTCCATGCCGACGAAGGAGGCGGTCCGGGAGATGTTGCCGCCGAAGCGCACGACCTGGGCCTCCAGGTACTGGCGTTCGAAGTGCTCGCGTGCCTGGCGCAGCGGCAGGGTCATGATCTCGCCGTTGCCCGCGCCGGGCAAGAGCGCCGGCGCGCGCGCCGAGATCTCCGCCGGCAGCAGCTCGGCGCCGACCGGCTCCTGCGGGCCGCCCGGCGACATGATCATCAGGTAGTCCACCAGGTTGCGCAGCTGGCGCACGTTGCCGGGCCAGTCGTAGGCCTGCAGCGCCGCCAGCACGTCGTTGCCGAGCGTGCGCGCCGGCATGCCGGTGCTCTCGGCCGAGCGCGCGCCGAGGTACTCGACCAGCTCCTGGAGGTCCTCGCGGCGCTCGCGCAGGGTCGGCACGCGCAGCGGCACGACGTTGAGGCGGTAGTAGAGGTCCTCGCGGAACAGGCCCTCGGCGATGCGCGCCTGGAGGTCGCGGTTGGTCGAGGCGATGACCCGCACGTCGACCTCGACCCGGCGCCGGCTGCCGAGCCGCTCGAAGGTCTGCTCCTGCAGCACGCGCACGATCTTGCCCTGGGTCTCCAGCGGCATGTCGGCGACCTCGTCGAGCAGCAGCGTGCCGCCGTGGGCGCGCTCGAAGGTGCCGACTGTCGCGCGCTCGCCGTCGCCCGGCTCGACGCCGAACAGCTCGGCCTCGATGCGCTCGGGGTGCAGGCTGGCGCAGTTGAGCACGACGAAGGGGTTCTCGGCGCGCTTCGACAGGCTGTGCAGCAGCCGCGCCACGACCTCCTTGCCGGTGCCGGCGGCGCCGGTCAGCAGCACGCGGCTGCCGGTCGGGGCGACCTTCTGGACCTGCTGGCGGAGTTGCTGGATCGGCGCGCAGCGGCCGATCAGCTCGATCTCCGGCGCGCCGCGCTGGCGCAGCTCCTCGTTCTCCTGGCGCAGGCGCGCGGCCTCGATGGCGCGCGAGACGATCAGCAGCAGGCGGTCCGACTTGAAGGGCTTCTCGATGAAGTCGTAGGCGCCGTAGCGGATCGCCGAGACCGCGGTCTCGATGGTGCCGTGGCCGGAGATCATGACCACCGGCATGCCGGGTCGCTCGCGCTGCAGCGCCTGCAGCAGCTCCAGGCCGTCCAGGGTCGAGTTCTGCAGCCAGATATCGAGGATCACCAGGTGCGGCCGGCGGCTGCGCACCGCCTCCAGCGCCTGGTCGCTGTCGGCGACCGAGCGGGTCCGGTAGCCCTCGTCCTGCAGCACGCCCTCGATCAGCAGCCGGATGTCGTGCTCGTCGTCGACGATCAGGATGTCATGAGCCATGAACAGCGATCCGTTCTTCGGGGGCCGATTCCTCCGCACCCGGGCCGCCTGCACCCGGGCCGCCTGCACCCGGGCCGCCTGCACCCGGTTCGTCGCGGCTGCCGGTCTCGTCGAGCGGCAGGCTGATCCGGATGACCGCGCCGCCGCCGTCCCGGTCGCCCAGGGTCAGGCGGCCGTCGTGGTCCTCGAGGATCTTCTTGACGATCGCCAGGCCCAGCCCCGTGCCCTTCTCGCGGGTCGTGACGTAGGGCTCGGTCAGGCGGTCGCGGTCCTTGCGGGGCAGGCCCTTGCCGTTGTCCTCGATCTCCAGGACCGCGCGACCGCCGGCACAGGCCAGGCGGACCAGCACCAGGCCGGGCTCGCCGGCGCCCTCCGGCTCGCCCGCCAGACGGGTGTCGATGGCATCGACGGCGTTCTGCAGCAGGTTGGTCAGGGCCTGGCGGATCTGGGCGGCATCGACCTGCACCGGCACCGGCGCGTCCGGCAGCTCGGACAGGAAGCGGATCGCGCCGTGGGCGCCGCGCTGCAGGGCCAGGGAGTCGGTGACCAGGCGCGCCAGGTCGCCCGGCGCCTTGGCCGGCGTCGGCATGCGCGCGAAGTTGCTGAACTCGTCGACCATGCGGCCGATGTCGCCGACCTGCCGGACGATGGTGTCGGTGCAGGCCGCGAAGGTCTCGGGGTCGTCGTGGATCTGCTTCAGGTAGCGCCGCTTGAGTCGCTCGGCCGAGAGTTGGATCGGGGTCAGCGGGTTCTTGATCTCGTGGGCGATGCGCCGGGCGACGTCGGCCCAGGCCGCCTTGCGCTGGGCCGAGAGCAGCTCGGTGATGTCGTCGAAGGTGATGACGAAGCCGATGATCCTGTCGCCGTCCTGCTCGGCGACGATGCGCACCAGCAGGGTCCGCGCCGAGCCGTCGGCGCCGGCCATGGCGGTCTGGCGCTCGTGGATCCGGCGCGGCCGACGGCGTGCCTCCTCGAGCAGCTGGCGCATCTCGCGCGACAGCTTGGCGACGCGCCGTCCGAGCAGCTGGCCCGGCTGCAGGTTCAGCAGCTCGTGGGCGCGCCGGTTGGCGATGGTCACGTTGCCCTCGCGGTCGAGGCCGAGGACGCCGGCGGTCACGCCGGACAGCACGGCCTCGCCGAAGCGCCGACGCGCCTCGATCTGCTGGTTGGCCTCGACCAGCTCTTCGCGCTGGCGCTGCAGGTCGCCGGTCATGTGGTTGAAGGCGCGGGCCAGGGCGTCGATCTCGATGCCCTCGTCGTCCTCGGGCACGCGCGCCGCCAGGTCGCCGGCGCCGACCCGCTGGGCGGCCTCAATCAGCTGCGCGATCGGGCGGCTCAGGCGGTTGGCGAAGGCCAGGCCGACCCAGGCCGCGGCGAGCAGCAGCAGCAGCGAGACCACGGCGAAGGTCACGGCGAAGGTCACCAGGATCGACTCGCGCTGGCTCTCGATCTGCTCGTAGAGCCGGACCGCGTCGGAGGAGCGCTGGGTGTGCGCCAGGATCCTCGGGTCGACCAGCCGGCCGACGAAGAGGTAGGTGTCCGGAAAGGCCTCGAGCTTGATGATGGCGCGCACCCGGTCGTCGGATTCGGCTTCCAGGATCGCGACCTCGCCCCGGTTCGCCTGCTCGATCGCCCAGGGCGGCAGGTCCGGCTCGAACTCCAGCAACAGGGAGAAGCCGGCGCGCGCCAGCACCTGGCCGCTGGCGTCGAAGACCAGCGCCTCGGTCAGCGAGCGCCAGGCCGCCTGGGCGCTGACGAACTGCTCGAAGCGCTGCGGGTTGATCAGCATCGAGGGACCGGCGCGGTTGAGGTCCTGGGCCATCGCCAGGGCGTCGCCGACGATGGTCCGGCGGTGCTCCTCCAGGTAGGACTCGGCGACCGCCAGGGATTCGCGCACCGCCGTGCGCACGCGCTCGCTGAACCAATCCTGCATGCCGACGAACAGCAGGGCCGAGAAGATCGCCACGATCAGCGTCGGCGTGACCGCGACCAGGGCGAAGAGCGTCATCAGGCGGGCGTGGAGCTGGGCGCCGGCCGCCGCGCGCCGACGCTGCAGCCAGAGCACGATCAGGCGCCGCCCGATCATCGCCGTGAGCAGCAGCACGAGCACCAGGTCGGCGGTCAGCAGCAGCTGGATCTCGACGGCGTCGAGAGTGCCGGGCAGGCGCCCGGTCATCGCCAGGAAGGTCGTCGCGCAGGCGACCAGCGCGAGCCCGAGCAGCAGCAGCGAGAGCCAGCGCTCCAGGTGGGTGCGCCGCGCGAAGGCGACGAACCAGGCCAGGAGCGCGCCGTCGCGCGCGCCCCCTGGGGATGCCTCAGGCCCGCCCTGCCCGCCCCGTTGGGACTCCGGCCTCGACTCGGTCATTCAGGCTCCGTTCGTCCGGCGAAGGCCGCGGCCGTAAACAGCCCTGCCGCGGGCCGCATCCCCATTGCCGGATCGCTCCCGCTCCGGTCGGAGTGAGGGCCTGCGCGCCGGGCGTCCTCGCGCCCCATCCTGTTGCAAAGCGGCCACAGGCCTATTTAAGGCCGCGGACGACCTGGATGTCCAGGTCCCGGATCTTCTTGCGCAGGGTGTTGCGGTTCAGCCCCAGCAGATGCGCCGCCTTCAGCTGGTTGCCGCGGGTCGCGCCCAGGGTCAGCTCGATCAGCGGCCGCTCGATCTCGTGCAGCACGCGCTCGTAGAGGCCGGGCGCCGGCAGCCCGCCCTCGAGGGCCTCGAAGTAGCCGCGCAGGATGCGCTCGACCGCGCCGCCCAGCGACTCGCTGGCCGGCGGCCCCTCGCCCGGCCCCGGCTCCGCCTGGCTGTCGCTGGCCAGCTCCAGGCGGATCTCCTCGACGCCGATGACCTCCTGGCTGTAGAGCGCGGCCAGGCGGCGCACCATGTTCTCGAGCTCGCGCACGTTGCCGGGCCAGCGGTAGGACTGCAGGAAGTCCAGGGCGCCACGGTCGAGGCTCTTGCTCGGCAGGCCCTCCGACTGTGCCTGCACGAAGAAGTGGCGGATCAGCTCGGGAATGTCCTCGGCGCGCTCGCGCAGCGGCGGCAGGCGGATCGGCACGACGCTCAGCCGGTAGAAGAGATCCTCTCGGAACAGGCCCGAGCGCACCATCTGCCGCAGCTCCCGGTGGGTCGCCGCGACGATGCGCACGTCGGTGCGGATCGGCGTGCGGCCGCCGACCGTCGTGTACTCGCCCTCCTGCAGCACGCGCAGCAGGCGGGTCTGCGCCTCGAGCGGCATGTCGCCGATCTCGTCGAGGAACAAGGTGCCGCCCTCGGCCTGCTCGAAGCGGCCCGCCGAGCGAGTGGTGGCGCCGGTGAAGGCGCCCTTCTCGTGGCCGAACAGCTCGCTCTCGATCAGCTCGCGCGGGATCGCCGCCATGTTGATCGGCACGAAGGCGCTGTGGCGCCGCTTGCCGTAGTCGTGCAGCGCGCGGGCGACCAGCTCCTTGCCGGTGCCCGACTCGCCGTAGATCATCACCGTCAGGTCGGTGCCCATCAGGCGCGCCAGCACCCGGTAGATCTCCTGCATCGCCGGCGAGCGGCCGATCAGCGGCAGCTGCTCCTCCTCGGGCAGCGCGCCCGCCGCGGCCGCCGGGCCGCGCGGCTCGGACAGCGCGCGCCGCACCACCGAGACCAGCTCGCGCAGGTCGAAGGGCTTGGGCAGGTACTCGAAGGCGCCGCGCTCGGTCGCCTTGACCGCGGTCAGCAGGGTGTTCTGCGCGCTCATCACCAGGATGCGCAGGTTCGGCCGGATCTTCTTGATGCGCGGAATCAGGTCCAGGCCGTTCTCGTCCGGCATGACCACGTCGGTGATCACCAGGTCGCCGTCGCCCTGCTCGACCCAGCGCCAGAGGGTCGCGGCGTTGCCGGTCGTGCGCACCTCGTAGCCTTCGCGCCCGAGCGCCTGGGACAGCACGGTGCGGATGGCGCGGTCGTCGTCGGCGATGAGTATGGTGGCGGTGGGCACGGGCCTGGGGTCTCCCGACGTAGGTCCTGGCGAAGGGGCGGCCGGTCAGTCGGCTTTCGGCAATAGGGTGCGAAAGACGGTCCGGTTGGTCTCGCTGTCGAACTCGATGACCCCGCCGTGGTCGCCGACGATCTTGGCGACCAATGCAAGACCCAGGCCTTTGCCGTTCGGCCTGCCGGTGACGAAGGGGTCGAAGAGATGGCGGCGCAGGTCTTCGGGGATGCCGGGGCCGTTGTCCTGCACCGAGACCACCAGCGGCAGGTCGACCCGGCTGCCGCCCCCGGGGATCGCCAGGCGCACGCCCTGCTGGTAGCGGGTCGAGAGCTGGATCTCGCCGTCGCGTTGCCGGCCGATCGCCTCGGCCGCGTTCTTGACCAGGTTCAGGAAGACCTGGATCAGCAGGTCGCGGTTGCCGAGCACCAGAGGCAGCGAGGGATCGTAGATCTCGACGAAGCGGACCTTGCGCGCGACGCCGTTTTCGGCGAGGCGGCGCACGTGGCCCAGCACCTCGTGGATGTTGACCGGCTGCCGGTCGATCGGGCGGCGGTCGGAGAACATCTCCATGCGGTCGACCAGCGCCACGATGCGGTCGGCCTCGGCGGTGATCAGGCGGGTCAGCTCGCGGTCGTCGCCCTCCACCACGCTTTCCAGCAGCTGCGCCGCGCCGCGGATCCCCGACAGGGGGTTCTTGACCTCGTGCGCCAGCATCGCCGCCATCGCAGTGACCGAGCGCGCGGCGTTGCGGTGCGTGAACTGGTGCTCGATCTTGCGGGCGATCGCGCGCTCCTTGAAGGCCACGGCCACGGTGCCCGGCGTCTCCGGCACCGTCGAGACGTCGATCGAGACGACGTGCGTGCCGATCCGCGGGCTCTCCAGCACCACCTCGTACTCCGAGAGGCTCTGCAGGCCCTGGCGCGTCTGCTCGATCAGGCCGAAGACCGGGCTGTCCTCCGGCAGGAGGTCGGCCAGCGGGCGCCCCGCCAAGCTGCGCGCCGAGGATCCGAAGAACTGCTCGGCGGCCAGGTTGAGGTAGAGGAAGCAGTTGCGCTCGTCGACACAGAACACCGGCTCGGCCAGGGCATTGAGCACCGCCGCCGGGTCGAGGGACGAGCCGATCACGCGGCGCAGCAGCTGTGCGGGGACACTGGTCATGCCTATTCCTTGGGCAGTTGCCCAACAACCATTCAACAAGTCGTCATACCGCACCGCAGCATCGCTGTGAAGCCGCGCAATTAGGCAGAGGCGGGAATGTCACGCCACCAGCAGGACGTCGGTGACGACCTTGACGCCGAGGTAGGACAGGCTGAGCAGCAGGTAGGCGAGCAGGCCGAGCCGGGCGGCCCGCCGCCCGCGCAGGCCACCGCGGGCGTGCAGCAGCAGCAGCAGGCCGATCAGCAGGAAGGCCAGCACCGAGAGCAGCGTCTTGTGGTCGAGGGCGACGAGATAGCCGTAGCCGACCCAGTCGAGGGCGAGGCCGGTGGCGAGGCCGGCGCCGAGCACCGCCTCGGCGGCGCCGAGCAGGCCGAACTGCAAGCGCTCGCCGTCGGCGATCGAGGGCAGCCGCGCGACCAGGCCGCCCTGCTCCTTGCGCTTCAGGGCGCGCTCGCGCAGGAACACCGCCAGGCCGGCGACCGCGGCCAAGGTCGCCAGGGCATAGGTCGCCAGGGACATGGCGATGTGCGCCGCCAGCCAGGCGTCGTTGCCGCCGCCCATCCGGACGTGGCCCGGCAGCCCGGCGCTGGCCAGGGCCGCGAGGGCGAGCAGCAGCAGGTAGCCGTAGAGCAGCGGCGCCAGGCGCCGGGCGCTCGGCCCGAGCAGCGCGAGCGGCAGGAACAGCGCCAGGCAGACCGCGACCGACCACCAGAGCGCGGTCGAGAGGCTGCTGTCCCAGCCCGTCGCGGTGCGCAGCGCGACGACGGCTGCGCTGCCGGTGAGCGCCGCGCCGAGCAGCAGCCAGAAGCGCGGGCCCGCCGCGCCGCCGGCCGAGCGGAGGCTGGCCAGCGTCGCGGCCAGCAGCACGGCGACGGCGGCCAGGGGCAGGGCGAGTGCGAGCATGGGCCGGATATATCACCTCTTGGCCTCGACGACAGCGGGCCGTAACGTCCGGCCGCCAATCGGGGCCGCCGGGCGGCGTTCGTGAGGGGAGGCCCAATGACCGACACCGTTGCGCTCGTCGTCGCAGCTGGGCGGGGTCACCGCTTCGGTGGCGAGTTGCCCAAGCAGTACCGTCGGCTCGCCGGCGTGCCGCTGCTGCGCCACAGCCTGCAGCGCCTGCTCGCGCACCCGGGCATCCAGGCGGTGCGCTGCGTCATCCATCCCGACGACCGCGCGCTCTACGAGGAGGCGGCGGCGGACCTGGCGACCCTGGAGCCCTGCGCCGGCGGCGCCGAGCGCCAGGATTCGGTCCGCCTCGGCCTCGACAGTCTGGCGGCGCTGCCCGGCGGGCCGCCGCGCCGGATCCTGATCCACGACGGCGCCCGCCCCTTCCCGAGCGCCGGCCTGCTCGACCGCCTGCTCGCCGCGCTCGCCGAGCGCGAAGGCGCGATCCCGGCGCTGCCGGTGACCGACACCCTGAAGCGCGGCCTCGAGGGCGGCGACGGCGCCACCCTGTGCGGCGAGACCGTCGCGCGCGACGGCCTGTGGCGCGCCCAGACGCCCCAGGCCTTCCGCTTCGAGGCGATCCGCGCCGCCCATCGCGCCCTGGCCGGCGAGGCCCTGACCGACGATGCTGCCCTGGCCGAGCGCGCCGGCCTGGCGGTGGCGCTGGTCGCCGGCGAGGAGGAGAACGTCAAGGTGACGACGACGCAGGACCTGGCGCGCGCCGAGCGACTGCTGGCGGCCGGCGGCGCCTGGGAGACGCGGGTCGGCAACGGCTTCGACGTGCACCGCTTCGGGCCCGGCGAGGGAGTCGTGCTGTGCGGCGTGCCGCTCGCCCACAGCCAGGGCCTGCTCGGCCATTCCGATGCCGACGTCGGCCTCCACGCGCTGACCGACGCCCTGCTCGGCGCGCTCGGCGCCGGCGACATCGGCCAGCACTTCCCGCCGAGCGACGCGCGCTGGAAAGGCGCCGATTCGGCCGCCTTCCTGGCCCACGCCGGCGGCCTGCTGGCGGCGCGCGGCGGCCGCATCGTCAACCTCGACGTGACGCTGATCTGCGAGCGCCCGAAGGTCGGCCCGCATCGCGAGGCGATGCGCGCGCGGATCGCGGCGATCCTCGGCATCGCCGTCGAGCGCGTCGGCGTCAAGGCGACGACCACCGAGGGCCTCGGCTTCACCGGCCGCGGCGAGGGCATCGCCGCCCAGGCCACGGCCGCACTCGAGCTGCCGAGGCCGCAGCCGGTGCCGGGGGGCGAAGCGGCGTGAAGACGACGCCGGCCGGTGCTGCGACCCGCCACCTCCCGGCCTGGCACCCGGCCTGGTGGATCGCGACCTGGTTCGGCAGCGGCCGGCTGCCCTGGGTCCCGGGCACCTGGGGCTCGCTGGCCGCCCTGCCCTTCGCCGCGGCGATCGCCTGGGCCGGCGGCCCCTGGGCGCTGCTCGCGGCGGCCGTGGCGCTGTTCCCGCTCGGCGTCTGGGCGAGCCAAGTCTACAGCTATGCCAAGGGCCGCGGCGACCCCGGCGAGGTCGTCGTCGACGAGGTCGTCGCGCAATGGCTGGTGCTGGTGCCCTTCTGCCTGGATCCGGTGATCTACCTGCTGGGCTTTCTGGCGTTCCGCGTCTTCGACGTGGCCAAGCCCTGGCCGGCCTCCCTGGTCGACCGGCGGCTCGGCGGCGGCATCGGCATCATGCTCGACGACGTCTTCGCGGCGCTCTATGCCGCTCCCCTGCTCTACGGCATCGCCTACCTGACCGGAGCCGAGACATGTTTTCAGACGAACTGATCGTCCGCGCCGCCGCCCTGATCGAGGCCTACCGCGCCGCCGGCAGCCGCCTGGCGACCGCCGAATCCTGCACAGGCGGCCTGGTCGCCGGCCTGCTGACCGAGATCGCCGGCTCCTCCGCCGTCCTCGAGCGCGGCTTCGTCACCTATTCCAACGAGGCCAAGCAGGAGCTGCTGGCGGTGCCGGCCGAGACGCTGGCGGCCTTCGGCGCGGTCAGCGCCGAAACGGCCGAGGCCATGGCTGCCGGCGCCCTGGCCGGCGCCCACGCCGAGGTCGCCGTCTCGGTCACCGGCATCGCCGGCCCCGACGGCGGCTCGGCCGACAAGCCGGTCGGGCTTGTGTTCTTCGGCCTGGCGACAGCGCGCGGCGTCTTCCACCGCCGCCGCCTCTTCTCCGGCGACCGCCAGGCGGTGCGCCTGGCCAGCGTCCGCGAAGCCCTCGCCCTGCTCCGCGAGGGCCTCGGCTGAGCCGTGCGCGTCTAGCGGGCTCCGTAGAGCTGGTGGGCGCGGGTCTCGAAGGCGCCGACCATGCGCCGCACCGCCTCGTTGAACAGCGGCTGGATCATGGTCTGCAGCAGCCTGGACCGGAACTCGAAGTCGACGAAGAAGTCGATCAGCGTGCCGCCCTCCTCGGTCTCGTAGAAGATCCAGTGGTTGTTGAGGTAGCGGAAGGGGCCCTCGACATAGGCGACGTCGACGCGCAGCGGCTGGTCCGGCTCGTCGCGCAGCGTCACCTTGCTGGTGAAGCGCTCGCGCACCATCCGGAAGCCGATCATCAGGTCGGCGACGACGTGCTCGGCATCCTGCTCGCGGACCCGCGCGGCGACGCACCAGGGCAGGAACTCGGGATAGCGCCCGACGTCGGCGACCAGCTCGTAGAGCTGGCGCGGCGGATAGGGCAGCCGGCGCTGCTCGGCATGGGTCGGCATGGCGGAACCCGGGACCTCAGCCGGCGGCGGCCAGCTGCTGGTCCCGGGCGGCGCGCAGCCGCGCGAAGTCGGCGTCGGCGTGATAGGAGCTGCGGGTCAGGGGCGAGGCCGAGACCATCAGGAAGCCCTTGCCGAAGGCGCGCCTCTCGTACTCCTTGAACTCCTCCGGCGTGACGAAGCGGTCGATCGGATGGTGCTTCGGGCTCGGCTGCAGGTACTGGCCGATGGTCATGAAGTCGACGGCGGCCGAGCGCAGGTCGTCCATCACCTGCAGCACCTCGTCTCGGCCCTCGCCGAGGCCGACCATGATCCCCGACTTGGTGAAGATCGTCGGGTCGAGCGCCTTGACCCGGTCGAGCAGGCGCAGCGAGTGGAAGTAGCGCCCGCCGGGGCGCACCGGGCCGTAGAGCCGCGGCACGGTCTCCAGGTTGTGGTTGAAGACGTCGGGACGGGCGGCGACTACGACCTCGAGCGCACCCTCCTTGCGCAGGAAGTCGGGCGTCAGGATCTCGATCGTGGTCTCGGGCGCTGCCGAGCGGATCGCCCGGATCGTCTCTGCGAAGTGCTCGGCGCCGCCGTCCTCCAGGTCGTCGCGGTCGACCGAGGTCACGACGACGTGCCGGAGCCCGAGCTTCGCGACCGCCTCGGCGACGTTGGTCGGCTCGAAGGGGTCGAGCCGGCCCGGCTTGCCGGTCGCGACGTTGCAGAAGCTGCAGGCCCGCGTGCAGATCTCGCCCATGATCATCATGGTGGCGTGGCCCTTGGACCAGCACTCGCCGATGTTCGGGCAGGCCGCCTCCTCGCAGACCGTGTGCAGCTTGTGCTGGCGCACGATCTGGCGGGTCTCGGCATAGGCGCGGCTGGTCGGCGCCTTGACCCGGATCCAGTCGGGCTTGCGCCGCTGCACCGGGTTGTCGGGGCGGTGCGCCTTCTCCGGGTGGCGCTGACGGCCGCCGCTGGCGTCGGACATGGCTAAGAACCTGTCGGGCTCGAGGGACGTTGTCGAGGCAAGGAGTGCCGTTGCCGGAATATGGCCTGCACGCTCCCGTTTGTCACCCGCCCGCCCACCGGCTAGGGTGAGCGAACGTTTGCTGCCATGGGCGCCTCGCGCCGGCCGGCGAGTTCTGACGGGGAAGCGATGAAGCGCGGACAGGCGACCAGAGAGAAGATCGAGCGGGCCAGCATGGCCCTGTTCCTGGAGAAGGGCGTCAACGGCACCTCGGTGCGCGACATAGCCGAGGCCTGCGGCATCGCCGAGGGCACGCTCTACCGGCATTTCCACAGCAAGGAGGAGATGATCCGGGAGATATTCACCGAGCACTACGTCGCCTTCTCGCAGCGCCTCTCGGGCGCCGCCGCGGCGGTGCCGGGCCTGGAGGGCAAGGTCGCGTGCCTGGTCGCCCTCTTCTGCGGTCTCTACGACGAGGACCCGATCCTGTTCGGCTTCCTGCTGATGGTCCAGCACCGCCAGATCGAGCGCCTGCCCGCCGAGCTGCCCAACGCCATCGACGTCGTCCACGACCTGCTGGCCGCCGACCCGCGGGTCGTCGAGCCGATGGCGGCGACCGCCTCCCTCTTCGGCATCCTGGTCCACAACGCCATGTTCGTGCGCCACGGCCGCATCCCCGCCCCCCTCTCCGGCGCCGCCCCGCAGCTGACCCGCCAGGTCATGGCCGCGGTCACCGCCTAGCCGGCGGGCGTCGGCGGCGGCACGCCCCTCGACAGGCTCGGGACGAAGCGGGAGTGGGAGCGGGCCTCGAAGGGTCGGATGGCAAAGCCGCGCTCGGCTTTGCTTCGTCCCGAGCCTGTCGAGGGACGTGGAAGCGCCGGACGAGCCCGGCCTACCCTTCCTCCAGCGCCCGCGGGTTGCTCTCGGCGAGGCGGCTGCGCGTCTCCTCGAGCAGCAGGACGTAGGCCTCGGGGTCGCCGGCCAGGCGGCCGTCGCGCA
Organism: Tistlia sp.; assembly: GCF_040905785.1. Lineage (NCBI taxonomy): Bacteria > Pseudomonadati > Pseudomonadota > Alphaproteobacteria > Rhodospirillales > Rhodovibrionaceae > Tistlia > Tistlia sp. Next base: position 24,942 of record NZ_JBBDQW010000006.1, on the reverse strand, counting down.
GGGCGGCAGCGAGGGTTGCCGAGAGGGCCGCCAGCGAGCCCTCGCGGCTCAGCAGCCGGCTCAGGGCGGCCCGCTCCGCCTCGAGCGGGCGCTCGCCGGCGAGCAGCTCGCGCTCGGCCATGCCGAGGGCGTTGGCGATCATCAGCGCCTGGTAGCGCTGGGCGCCGGCCAGGGTCGGGACCAGCTCCTCGCGCAGCAGCCGCCGCGCCTCGGCGAGCAGCTCGGCGCCGCCGGGACGGTCACGCATGGTCGTTCCTCCAGGTCTCAGGCGCGGTCATGGTCAGCACCGCATATTCCAGCTCCGCGGCCATGCGGCCGGTCAGGGCCAGCTCCAGGGAGGCCTCGCCGCCCGACCAGTGGCGATGGCCCTGCTGCAGGGCGATGACGGCCCAGCGGATGTGCGCCATGACCTCCCAGTAGGCGACCGCCGCCTCGTCGATCTCGCGGCCGCTCTCGGCGCGGTAGCCGCGGTAGAAGGCGGCGCGCGAGCCGATGCCGCCGGCCTCCCGGTCGGGCCGGCCGAAGCGCCAGCAGCGTGCCGTGAACCAGCCGAGGTCCGCCATCGGGTCGCCCCAGCCGGCGAACTCCCAGTCCAGGATCGCGGTCAGCCCCTGCGCGTCGACCAGATAGTTACCGGTGCGGAAGTCCCGGTGCAGCAGCACGAGCTCCCGGCTCTCGGGCGCGTGGCGCTCGGCCCAGGCGAGGCCCCACTCGAGCGCCGGGCGCGGCTGGCCGAGGGCATCGAGGTGGCGGCGGTAGAGCGCGACGTCGGCGAGGCCCGCGCGCGCCGCGGCCGGCCCCTCGGGCAGCGCCAGGAAGGCGAGGTCGGGGCGCGGCGGGCGGATCGTATGGATGCGCGCGAGCTCGCGCCCGAGCCGCTCGGCCAGGGCCTCGCGGTCGCCGCCCAGGCTCTCGTCCTTGACCACCTTGGGGCCGAGCGCGACGCCGCCGAGCCTCGCCATGACGTAGAAGGCGCGGCCCAGCACGGCCGGGTCGGCGCAACACCAGAGCGGCTCCGGGACGGTGACGCCGGCGGCCGCCGCCGTCTGCAGCAGGGCGAATTCCTGGGGCCGGCTGAGGCTGACGGCGACGCGCGAGGGCGCGTCGCTGCGCAGCACCAGCGCCCGCTCGCCGGCCTCGGGTCCGCCCTCGAAGCGGGCGTCGAGGCTCCAGTTCTCCTGGATCGCGCCGCCGCTCAGGGGCTCCGCCTTCAGGATCTCGACACGCTCGGCGCCGGCGGCCCCGGCCAGCCAGGACGCCAGCGCGGCGAGGTCGAGGCCGGGGCGCTCGCTCAAGACCAGCTCCAGAAGTCGCGCTCCTCGGCCATCAGGAAGCGCGCCAGGACCATCTTGTGGACCTCGCTGGCGCCGTCGACCAGGCGCGCCTGGCGGGCGTAGCGGTACATCCACTCCAGCGGTGTGTCCTTGGAGTAGCCCTTGGCGCCCATCAGCTGGATCGCCGTGTCGACGCAGGTCTGGAGCACCTCGGCGACCTGGATCTTGGCCATCGAGACCTCCTTGCGCGCGAAGTCGCCGCTGGCCAGCTTCCAGGCCGCGCGCATGGTCAGCAGGCGACCGACCTCGATCGCCATGGCGGCCTCGCCGAGCTGGTTCTGCACCGACTCGCGGTCGGCCAGCTTGATGCCGAAGGAATCGCGCTCGCGCACGTAGGGCTGGCATATCTCCAGGGCGCGCCTGGCCATCCCGAGCCAGCGCATGCAGTGGGTCAGGCGCGCCGTGCCGAGGCGGATCTGGGTCAGCTTCAGCCCGTCGCCGACCGCCATCAGGCGGTGCTCGTCGGGGATCTCCATGCCGTCGAAGAGCAGCTCGCAGTGGCCGCCGTGCTCCTCGGGCCCCATGATCGGGATGCGCCGGACGATCTCCCAGCCCGGCTGGTCGCGGTCGAACAGGAAGGCCGAGAGGCCCTTGCGCGGGTCGTTCGAGGTGCGCGCGACCAGGATGAAGTGCTGGGCGACCTCGGCGCCGGTGATGAACCACTTGCGGCCGCTGACGATCCAGCGGTCACCCTTGCGCTCGGCGGTGGTGCGCATCAGGCCGGGATCGGAGCCGGCGCCGGGCGCGGGCTCGGTCATCACGAAGCTGCTGCGCACCTTGCCGTCGACGATCGGCTGCAGCCAGCGCTGCTTCTGGTCCTCGCCGGCGACCTTGTTGAGGATGAACATGTTGCCGTCGTCGGGTGCGGCGCAGTTGAAGGCGACCGGGCCGAAGATCGAGCGCGCCATCTCCTCGTAGCAGACCGCCATGCCGACCTGGTCGAGGCCGAGCCCGCCGCGCTCGACCGGCATCTGCGGCGCCCACAGGCCGGCCGCCTTGACCTTGGCGCGCACTGGCTCGAGCCGGTCGAGCCGGATGTTCTCGTGCGCGTCGTAGTTCGCCGGGTCGCTCTCCAGCGGCAGGATCTCCGCAGCGACGAAGTCCCGAATCCTGCCGCGCAGCCTCTCGATCTCGACAGAGGGGGTGAAGTCCATGTCATAAGCCTTTGTTGTTCATGCCTCTCCGTCATCCCCGCGAAAGCGGGGATCCAGAGGAAGGCGCCGTGAGTGCGGACCGCAGGCCGTTGGTGCTCACCACGAGGTCTTCTGGATTCCCGCTTTCGCGGGAATGACGGAGAAAGAGCGGGGAATGGTGAAAGCGCGGCGACGCATCGTCCCGCCTCACAGCGTCGCCGACTGGCCGCCGTCGACCGCCAGCACCGCGCCGGTCATGTAGCGCGAGGCGTCGGAGGCGAGCAGCAGCAGGGTGCCGTCGAGGTCCTGGGGCAGGCCGAAGCGGCGCTGGGGGATGCGCTTCTTCAGGCTCTCCCCTGCCTTGCTCTCCAGGAACGCCCGGTTGAGGTCGGTGACGATGTAGCCGGGGCAGAGCGCGTTGACGCGGATCTCGTGGCGCGCCAGCTCGCCGGCCAGCGCGCGGGTCAGGTTGATCAGGCCGGCCTTGGCCGCGCAGTAGGCCGGCACCTGGCTGGCGCCGCGCAGGCCGAGGATCGAGGCGATGTTGACGATCGAGCCGCCGTGGCCGAGCCGCGCCATGTGGCGCGCGGTCTCCTGGGCGACCAGCCAGGCGCCGCGCAGGTTGGTGTCGAGCACCTGGTCCCACTGCTCGGGCGCGGTCTCCAGGGCCGGCCCGCTGGGCGCGACGCCGGCGTTGTTGACCAGCACCGAGATCGCGCCGAGCTCGGTCTCGGCGCTGGCGACGGCGTGGGCGACGCTCTCGGGGTCGCGGACGTCGAGCTTGACCGGCATGGCCCGGCCGCCCTGCCCCTCGATCTCGGCGCAGAGCGCCTCCAGGCGCTCGCTACGCCGGGCGGCGACGGCGACGCGGGCGCCGTGGCGCGCCAGCACCTGGGCGAAGTGCCGGCCGAGGCCGCTGGAGGCGCCGGTGACCAGGGCGGTCTTGCCGGTCAGGTCGAGCAGGTCGGTCATCGCGGCCTCGCGGTCCTTGCGCTTGCATGGTTCGACAGGCTCACCATGAAGCGGGACTGATGCCGGCGCGATGTTTCCGTCGCTTCATGGTGAGCCTGTCGAACCAGGGAGCGACCCGAGTATCGCACCTGCCTCCCCGTCGCTTCATGGTGAGCCTCGAACCACGAAGCGACCGAGCCGCCGCACCGCCGTCCCCGTCGCTTCATGGTGAGCCTGTCGAACCAGGGAGCGTGGGCGCGACGTCATTCCGCCGCCCCCTTCAGCGCGGCCGCCTGCTCGCGCAGCACGAACTTCTGGATCTTGCCGGTCGAGGTCTTCGGCAGCTCGGTGAAGACCACCGTCTTCGGCACCTTGAAGCGCGCCAGGTTGTCCCGGCAGAAGGTCAGTATCTCGGCCACGGTTGCGCTCTCGCCCGGCTTCAGGGTGACGAAGGCGCAAGGCGTCTCGCCCCACTTCTCGTCGGGCCGGGCGACGACCGCCGCCTCCATCACCTTGGGATGGCGGTAGAGCACCTCCTCGACCTCGAGGCTGGAGATGTTCTCGCCGCCCGAGATGATCACGTCCTTGGTGCGGTCCTTGACCTCGATGTAGCCGTCGGGGTGGACGACGCCGAGGTCGCCGGTGCGGAACCAGCCGCCGGCGAAGGCCTTGGCGGTCGCGCTCGGGTTCTTCAGGTAGCCCTTCATCACCGTGTTGCCGCGCAGCATCAGCTCGCCCATGGTCTCGCCGTCGTGAGGCACTTCCTCCAGGGTCTCGGCGTCGCGCACCGTGCAGTCGTGCAGGGTCACCAGGCTGACGCCCTGGCGCGCCATCCGGGCGGCGCGGCCCTCGAGCTCCAGCTCGCTCCACTCGTCCTGCCAGGCGCAGAGCGTCGCCGGGCCGTAGCACTCGGTGAGGCCGTACATGTGGGTGATCTCGAAGCCCTGGCGCTCCATGTTGGCGATCACCGTCGAGGGCGGCGCGGCGCCGCCGGTGCCGACCTTGACCCGGTTCGGCAGCGGCTTGCGGACGCCCTCGGGCGCGTGGGCCAGCAGGTTCAGCACGATCGGCGCACCGCACAGATGGGTCACGCCCTGGCTCTCGATCAGCGGGTAGATCAGCTCGGGGTCGACGCGGCGCAGGCAGACGTGGGTGCCGGCCATGGCGGTCACCGCCCAGGTGTAGGTCCAGCCGTTGCAGTGGAACATCGGCAGCGTCCAGAGATAGACGCTGTCGCGGGCGAGCTTCATCGTGATGGCGTTGCCCATGGCGTTCAGGTAGGCGCCGCGGTGGTGGTAGACCACGCCCTTGGGATTGCCGGTGGTGCCGCTGGTGTAGTTGAGGCAAATCGCCTGCCACTCGTCCTCGGGCAGCGTCCAGGGCCGCGCCGGGTCGCCCTCGGCCAGGAAGGCCTCGTAGTCGAGCTCGCCGAGCGACGGTCCCTTCTCGCCCTTCTGCGCCTCGGTCATGGGGTCGTCGATGTCGATGACCAGCGGCCGGCGCTCGAGCTGCGCCAGGGCGCGCTCGACGGTCGGCGCGAACTCGCGATCGGTGATCAGCACCTTGGCCCCGCCGTGCTGCAGGATGAAGGCGATGGTCGCGGCGTCGAGGCGGATGTTGAGGGCGTTGAGCACGCCGCCCATCAGCGGCACGCCGTAGTGCGCCTCGAGCAGGGCCGGGACGTTGGGCGCCATCACCGCGACCGTGTCGCCGGGGCCGAGGCCCCTCCCCTCCAGCGCCGAGGCGAGGCGGCGCACCCGCTCGGCGAGCTGGCGGTAGTTGAGGACGTGGTCGTGGATCACCGCCGGCTTGTGCGGATAGACCGCGGCGGCGCGGCGCAGGAAGGACAGCGGCGAGAGGGCGGCGTGGTTCGCCGCCGTGCGCTCCAGGTCGAGGTCGTAGATGCTGCCCGTCATGTGCCGTCCCGTCGCCCGCCTTGCCGCGCCCGCTACTCGACCGCGGGGCCGCTACTGTCACGGCCCGCGCGGGAGCGGTCAAGACGGCGGCGGCGCGCGGCTCCCTTCCGGCCCCCGGGGTGTAGAAGCCGGGCGCGGGCAGGACTGGGCCGGTCCGGCGGACGTGCTAGACTCGTAAGCTGTTCCGACAGGGTCCCGCAGGAGCCGAGCCATGCAGATCGACATCTTCTCAGACACCATCTGTCCCTGGTGCTACATCGGCAAGAAGCGCCTCGACCGGGCGCTCGCCGAGCGTCCGCAGCCGGGGCTGACGATCCGCTGGCGCGCCTTCCAGCTCAATCCCGACATGGCGCCCGAGGGCATGGACCGGCAGGCCTACCTGGAGCGCAAGTTCGGCGGCGCGCGCGAGGCCGAGCGGGTCTACGCGCCGGTTCGCGCCGCCGGCGAGGAGGAAGGCATCGCCTTCGCCTTCGAGCGCATGAAGCGTACGCCCAACACCCTGCAGTCGCACCGCCTGATCCGCTGGGCCGAGCGCTTCGACCGCCAGACGCCCCTGGTCGAGCGGCTGTTCGAGGCCGCCTTCCTGGAGGCCGAGGACCTCGGCGACCCGGCGGTGCTGGCCGCGGCCGCCGGGGCGGCCGGCCTCGAGCGCGAGGCCGCGGCGCGCTTCCTGGCCGGCGAGGAGGAGGCGGAAGAGGTCCGTGCCGAGGACCTGCGCGCGCGCATGGCCGGCATCACCGGCGTGCCCTGCTTCATCTTCGAGGGCCGCTACGCCCTGCCCGGCGCGCAGCCACCGGAGGCGCTGCTGCAGATGTTCGACCTCGCCCAGCAGGGCGAGCTGGAGCGCGCCGCCGCCGGCTGACCGACGCCCGCAGGCAGCATCCGAGGCAGCCTCCGGGCGTCACATTCCTGTAGCGCGGCGGCCGGGCCGCACCTATCCTCGGCGCGGTTTTCGAGACCGCGCGGGGCAAGCGCGGCGAAGGGTCGGGGGAAGTCGGCCACGGCAGACGGTTCGCCTGTTCCGGCGGCGCGCTCGCGCGCCCCGCCGGCGTGCGGGCGCTTCGCGGACGCCTGCAGACCTGGAGGGGGCAAATGGAGAAGTTCTTCGGCCTGAAGCAGCAGGGAACGACGGTGCGCACCGAGGTGCTGGCCGGCGTCACGACCTTCCTGACCATGGCCTACATCACCTTCGTCAACCCGGCGATCCTGTCGGACGCCGGCATGGACTTCGGCGCGGTCTTCGTCGCGACCTGCCTGGCCGCCGCCTTCGGCACCCTGGTCATGGGGCTCTACGCCAACTATCCGATCGCGCTCGCGCCGGGCATGGGCCTCAACGCCTACTTCGCCTACGCCATCGTGCTCGGCATGGGCGTCGCCTGGCAGGCGGCGCTGGGTGCGGTCTTCCTCTCCGGCATCCTGTTCCTGATCATCTCGGTGCTGCCGGTGCGCGAGTGGATCATCAACGCCATCCCGCGCAGCCTGAAGCTGGCGATCTCCGCCGGCATCGGCCTGTTCCTGGCGATCATCGCGCTCAAGAACGCCGGCATCGTCGTCGACAACCCGGCGACCCTGGTCAGCCTGGGCGACATGACCGCCTGGCCGGCGATCCTGGCGATTCTCGGCTTCATGGTGATGGTCGCGCTGGACTGGCGCCGCGTGCCCGGCGCCATCGTCATCGGCATCCTGGCGGTGACCGTCATCGGGGTGCTGCTCGGGGTCTCGGAGTTCCAGGGCGTGGTCAGCCTGCCGCCCGATCCCTCCCCGGTGTTCCTCCAGCTCGACATCGCCGGCGCCCTGCAGCTCGGGCTGGTGACGATCGTCTTCGCCTTCCTGTTCGTCGACTTCTTCGACACCGCCGGCACGCTGATCGGCGTCTCGCACCGCGCCGGCCTGCTCGACGCCCAGGGCCGCCTGCCCCGGCTGCGCCGGGCGCTGCTCGCCGACTCGGGCGCGACCCTGTTCGGCGCGCTGGTCGGCACCTCGACGACGACCAGCTACATCGAGAGCGCCGCCGGCATCAAGGCGGGTGGGCGCACCGGCCTGACCGCCGTCGTCGTCGCGCTGCTGTTCCTGGCCTGCCTGCTGCTCAGCCCCCTGGCCCAGACCGTGCCGGGCTACGCGACGGCGCCGGCCCTGCTGTTCGTCGCCTGCCTGATGGCGCGCGGCCTGGCCGAGCTCGACTGGGAGGACGTCAGCGAGTACGCCCCGGCCGTGGTCACGGCCGTCGCCATGCCGCTGACCTTCTCGATCGCCGAGGGGCTCGGCTTCGGCTTCGTCACCTACGCCGGCATCAAGATCCTGGCCGGCCGCCCCCAGGATTGCTCGATCGCCGTCTACCTCGTCGCGGCGCTCTTCATCGTGAAGCTGGCGGTGCTCGGTGCGTAGGCAGCCTGCCCGCTGAGTGGGCAGATAAGTGAAGAATTTGCGTGACCGCGGGCGCTGCTTCGGCTATCAAGTTGCGGCATGAAGCCGCAAAGGCTCGGCAAGGCCCAAGTTTGGGGAGGATCGTCGCTCGGCACCCAATTCGACGCGACGCGTCAGCACAATGCGCGACTAAACGCGCTGCGACCTCGGCAGGATTCGGTCCTGCCGTTTTCTTTTCTGCCTCTTCCTTGAACGCTGCCTCTTTTCCGGGCTCCGCGAGCCAGGGAGCCCGCCTCAGTAGGGCGCGCGCTCGACCATGCCGCGGAAGGAGATCAGGCCGCTGTCGACGACCAGGAAGATCACGCCCCAGACCAGCGCGGCGAGCGCGGTGGTGATCAGGATCTTGCGCCACATCCGCGGGCGCTCCGGCGCCCCGGGCTCGTGGCCCGGCTCCGGGCTGTCGCTCGGCCGCACGCCCCAGGGCAGGACGCAGAACAGCGTCAGCCACCAGACCAGCAGGTAGACGACGACGCTTTCGAACCAGGTCACAGGGGGCTAGACCTGCTCGAGCTCGATCAGCGAGCCCAGGAAGTCCTTGGGGTGCAGGAACAGCACCGGCTTCCCGTGCGCGCCGATCTTCGGCTCGCCGTCGCCCAGGACCCGGGCGCCCTCGGCCTGCAGGCGGTCGCGCGCCGCCAGGATGTCCTCGACCTCGAAGCAGAGATGGTGGATGCCGCCGGCCGGGCTGCGCTCGAGGAAGGCGGCGATGGGCGAGCCCTCGCCGAGCGGGTGCAGCAGCTCGATCTTGGTGTTCGGCAGCTCGACGAAGACCACGGTGACGCCGTGGTCCGGCTCCGCTTGCGGCTCGGAGACCCTGGCGCCGAGCGTGTCGCGGTAGGTCGCCGCGGCGGCCTCCAGGTCCGGGACGGCGATGGCGACGTGGTTGAGACGGCCGATCATCCCTGTTTCTCCCCGCATGAGCGCCGCGCGCTTCCCTCTGCGCATTCACGCCCCTCGACAAGCTCGGGACGAAGCATCGCAGGGTGCGCGCCGCAAGCTCGCTTCATCCCGAACCGGGGAGGAAGCGGGCGACCGAGCCGACCTGGAGTCCGCTTCATCCCGAGCTTGTCGAGGGATGTGGGAGCAGGCTGCAACCGCATGGCACGCGCGCGCACCGGCTACTCCTCGAGCCGGATCAGCTGGACCTCGACGACCGGCCGGCGCCCGAGCTCGCGCTGCAGGACCCGGCGCACCGCCAGGCGCACCGCCTCGCCGAGCGCGTGGTCGTCGCGGCGGTCGTGGCGCGAGGCGCGGTGCACCGCCTCCTCGGCCGCGGCGACCACGGCCTCCTCGACCTCGGGCTCCTCGACGCAGTCGAACAGGCCCGCGGCGGCGATCCGCGGCTCGCTCAAGAGGTCGCCGTGGCTGTCGACGACGACGCCGATCACGGCCGAGCCCTCGCGCACCATCTTGCGGCGCTGGCGCAGCACCGGGCTGTCGGTGGTGCGCAGCGTCGTGCCGTCGACGACCATGCGCCCGGCGTGGACGTGGTCGACGATGGCGGCGCGGCCGGGCGCCAGGCGGACCACGGCGCCGTTCTCGGCGAGCACGACCTCCGGCACCTGGCAGGCGCGGGCCAGCTCGGCCTGGGCCGCCATGTGGCGCGACTCGCCGTGGACCGGGATCGCGATGCGCGGCCGCACCCACTGGTACATCTGGGTCAGCTCGTCGCGGCAGGGGTGGCCGGAGACGTGGATGCCCTCGGCCTCGCGGTCCGAGAGCACCTTGACGCCGCGTCGGCTGAGCGCGTTGTAGAGCGCGAAGATCGCCTTCTCGTTGCCCGGGATGACGCGGCTGGAGAACAGCACGGTGTCGCCCTCCTCCAGGACCACGTCGGGGTGGTCGCCGTTGGCGATGCGCCAGAGGGCGGCGCGCGGCTCGCCCTGGCTGCCGGTGCAGAGCAGCAGGACCCGGTCGCGCGGCAGGTGGCCGATCTCGCGCGCGTCGATCACCGCCGGCAGGTCCTTGAGGTAGCCGGCCTCGCGCGCCGCGGCGACGATGCGGTGCATCGAGCGTCCGACCAGGGCGACCTTGCGGCCGTGGGCCACGGCGAGCGTGATGATGGTCTCCAGGCGCGCGACGTTGCTGGCGAAGCAGGCGACGGCGATCCGGCCGCTGAGGCCGCCGAGCGTACGGTCCAGGGCCTCGCGCACGCTGCCCTCCGAGCCGGCGCTGCCCGGGACCAGGGCGTTGGTCGAGTCGCAGATCATCGCCAGGATGTCCTCGCCGGCGAGCTTCTGCAGGCGCGCCGCGTCGTAGGTCTCGCCGATCAGGGGGTCGTCGTCGAGCTTCCAGTCGCCGGTATGGAAGACCGTGCCGCAGGCGGTGTGCAGCAGCACCGCGTTGGGCTCGGGGATCGAGTGGGTCAGGGTCACCAGCTCGATCTCGAAGGGCCCGATCTTGAGGCGCCCCGAGAGCGGCACCTCGATCAGCTCGGCCGGCAGGGCGACGCCGTCGTCGCGCAGCTTGCGGCGCAGCAGGGCCGCGGTGAAGGGCGTCGCGTAGACCGGGCATTCGAGCTCGGGCCAGATGTAGGGCAAGGCGCCGAGGTGGTCCTCGTGGGCGTGGGTCAGCAGGATCCCGACCAGGTCGTCGCGCCGCTCCAGGATGAAGTCGGGATCGGGCATCACGACCTCGATGCCCGGCAGGTCGTGCTCGCCGAAGGCGACGCCGCAGTCGACCATCAGCCACTTGCCGGCATGGCCGTAGAGGTTGAGGTTCATGCCGATCTCGCCGGTGCCGCCGAGCGGCACGAAGAGCAGCTCGTCGGCACCGGGCTCGGCCGGGCGGCGCGGCTGGACGGTCATACCGCGACTCCCCTGTCGGCCTGCTGGCGCCGCGCCAGCGCCTGGTGCATCAGCATCAGGCCGCGCAGGGTCAGGTCGTCGTCGACCTCGTCGATGGCCGTCGTGGTGTCGTTGAACAGCGGCGCCAGGCCGCCGGTGGCGATCACCCGGTGCTCCTCGCCGCGCTCGGCCTTGATGCGCGCGATCAGGCCCTCGACCAGGCCGACGTAGCCCCAGAACACCCCCGACTGCATGGCCGAGACGGTGTCGTGGCCGACGACCTCGCGCGGCCGCTCCAGGGCGATCCGCGGCAGGCGCGCCGCCGCCGCATAGAGCGCGTCGATCGAGAGGTTGATGCCCGGCGCGATGATGCCGCCCGAATAGGCGCCGTCGGGGTCGACCAGGTCGAAGGTCGTGGCCGTGCCGAAATCGACGACAATCAGAGCGCCGCCATAGCTGCGGTGCGCGGCCACGGCGTTGGCGATGCGGTCGGCGCCGACCTGCTCGGGCCGGGCGATGCGGATCGCGAAGTCGCTGGCGGCGATCGCCTGCTCGACCGAGATCGGCTCGCGGCCCAGGTACTGCCGGCACAGCTGCTCGATCGGCCGCTGCACCGCCGGCACGACGTTGGAGATCATCGCCGCCTCGATCTGCTGCGGCGCCAGGCCGCCGAGCGACAGGAACTGGCTGAGCAGCACGGCGTACTCGTCGCCGCTGCGGCGGGCGTCGGTGGCGACGCGCCAGCGGCCGCGCTGGGTCTCGCCGTCGTAGACGGCGAAGACGACGTTGGTGTTGCCGATGTCGACGACGAGAAGCATCAGGTTCCTATCCCGGAGCGCGGGCGCGTGCGCCCCCGTTGCATGTGGGCGTGGCGTACGCCGAGGTCGAGGGGGGTCATGAGCCGCCGCCCGGCGCCGGCTCAAGCGGGAAGATCTCGCCGGCGGCGACGCGGCGCACCGTGCCGTCCTGCTCGAGCAGCAGGTGGCCCTCGGCGTCGAGGTCGCGAAAGATGCCCGACAGCCTCTCCTTGGGCAGGCGCACCTCGATCGGCTCTCCGAGCCGCTCGGCGTGGCGCAGCCAGGCGGCGCGCACCGGGGCGAAGCCCTCCTCGAGCCAGCGACTCGCCCAGTTCAGGAAGTAGCGCGCGAAGGCCTCCAGCAGGTCCTGCTCCCCGACTTCCGGCGGCACGCCCTCGTGGTGCAGCGAGGTCGCCGGATAGTTGGTCTCGGCGGGATGGTGCGCGACGTTGGCGCCGAGGCCAAGGATCAGCCAGTCGAGCTCCCCCTCCGGCGTCGAGCGCGACTCGAGCAGCAGGCCGCCGGCCTTCTTGCCGTTGACCAGGACGTCGTTGGGCCACTTGTAGGTGACGTTGATCGGCGGCGAGACGCTGCCGATCGCCTCGCCGAGCGCCAGGGCGGCGACGAAGCCGAGCTGCGCCGCCTCGCCCGGCCGGCACTGGGGGCGCAGCAGCAGCGAGAGGTAGAGGTTGCCGCGCGGGCTCTCCCAGCTGCGCCCGAGCCGGCCGCGCCCGGCGGTCTGCTCGCGCGCCCAGACCAGGGTGCCGTCCTCCTCGCCGGCCTCGGCCAGCCGGCGCGCCTCGTCCATGGTCGAGGCGACGGAGTCGAAGACGCGCAGCCGGTACGCCGGCGGCAGGCGCAGCGCGCGCTGGTCGCCGGCCTCGCTCATCCGGCGAACAGGGAGGAGGCCGCCGCGACCGCGCCGTCGACGATCAGGCTCGGCGCCAGGAAGAACAGCAGGATCGCCACGGCGGAGGCGCCCATCACCAGCCCGAGCTCGCGGCCGATCGGCTTGTCGAGCACCTCGGAGGGCTCGTCGAAGTACATCAGCTTGACGATGCGCAGGTAGTAGTAGGCGCCGACCACCGAGGTCAGAACGCCGATCACCGCCAGCGTGTAGAGCCCCGCCTCGATCGCCGCCAGGAACACGTAGAGCTTGCCGAAGAAGCCGGCGAGCGGCGGAATCCCGGCCAGGGAGAACATGAAGATGGCGAGCGCGGCGGCCATCATCGGGTGGGTCCGCGAGAGGCCGCGCAGGTCGTCGAGGCCCTCGACGCTGCGCTCGTTGACGCGCATCGCCAGCAGGCAGGCGAAGGTGCCCAGGGTCATGGCGAGATAGATCGTCATGTAGATGACGACGCCGCGCACGCCCTCCTCGGTGCCCGCGGCCAGGCCGACCAGGGCATAGCCGACGTTGCCGATGGAGGAATAGGCCATCAGCCGCTTGACGTTGCTCTGGGCGATGGCGGCGAAGGCGCCGAGGCCCATCGAGGCGATCGAGACGAAGATGACGATCTGCTGCCACTGCCCGACCAGGTCGGCGAAGGGGCCCATCAGCACGCGCACGAAGAGCGCCATGGCGGCGATCTTGGGCGCGACCGCCAGGAAGGCCGTGATCGCGGTCGGCGCGCCCTCGTAGACGTCGGGGGTCCACATGTGGAAGGGCACCGCCGAGATCTTGAAGGCGAGGCCGGCGGCGACGAAGACCAGGCCGACGATGAGGCCGATCGAGGCGCCGGCCGCCCCGCCCCCGGCGAAGGCCGCGGCCAGCTCGGTGAAGCCGGTCGTGCCGGCGAAGCCGTAGACCATGGAAAGGCCGTAGAGCAGCATCCCCGAGGACAGCGCGCCGAGCACGAAGTACTTGAGGCCGGCTTCGGAGGCGCGCAGGGAATCGCGCCGGATCGCGGTGGCGACGTAGAGCGACAGCGACTGCAGCTCGAGCCCCATGTAGAGGCTGATCAGGTCGTTGGCCGAGATCATCAGCAGCATGCCGAGGGTCGCGAACAGCAGCAGCACCGGCAGCTCCAGCCGGTCCATGCCCTCGCGCTCGACGTAGCGCCAGCCCATCAGGACGGTCAGGCCGGAGCCCGCGAGCACCAGCAGCTTCATGAAGTCGCCGAAGGAGTCCTTCACGAACAGGCCGTTGAAGTGGAGGCCGTCGCTGCCGAGCGGCAGGATCACCAGCAGCAGCGCGACGCCGAGCGCGGCCACGGAGAAGCGCATCACCGAGCGCGAGGCGCCGTCGCCGCTGAACACCCCGAACATGAGCAGGGCGATCGCCGAGCAGGCGAGGAACAGCTCGGGCGCCGCGGCGGCCAGGTCGAGCGTCAGGGTCGTCGGCACGGGACGGCTACTCCTCTGCGGGTCACGGCAGCAGCGCGGCGAGGTTGGGCAGCGCGGCGAGGTTGGGCAGCGTGCCGGGCTGCAGCGCCAGCTCGTAGTTCCGGATCAGGTTCTCGACCGAAGGCGCCATGATGTCGAGCAGCGGCGCCGGATAGACGCCGAAGAAGAGGGTCAGCGCGATCAGCGGCGCGAAGACGAGCTTCTCGCGCGGCTCCAGGTCGACCAGGGCCTTGAGGTCGGGCCGGGTCAAGGCGCCGAAGATGGTCTTGCGGTAGAGCCAGAGCATGTAGGCGGCGCCCAGCACCATGCCGCTGGCGGTCAGCAGCGCGACCCAGGCGCTGACCTGGAAGGCGCCGACGATGACCAGGAACTCGCCGATGAAGCCGCTGGTGCCCGGCAGGCCGACCGAGGCCAGCATGAAGACCATGAAGACCAGCGCATAGCGCGGCATGGTCGCGGCGAGGCCTCCGTAGCGGTCGATCTCGCGGGTGTGCAGCCGGTCGTAGACGACCCCGACGACCAGGAACAGCGCCGCCGAGACGACGCCGTGGCTGAGCATCTGGAAGATCGCGCCCTCCAGGCCCTGCTGGTTGAAGGTGAAGATGCCGACCGTGACGAAGCCCATGTGGGCGACCGAGGAATAGGCGATCAGCTTCTTCATGTCGTGCTGCACCAGCGCGACCAGCGAGGTGTAGACGATGGCGATCACCGAGAGCGCGAAGACCAGCGGCGTGAAGAACTGCGAGGCGTCGGGCAGCATCGGCAGCGAGAAGCGCAGGAAGCCGTAGCCGCCCATCTTCAGCAGCACGCCGGCCAGGATCACCGAGCCCGCGGTCGGCGCCTCGACGTGGGCGTCGGGCAGCCAGGTGTGGACCGGCCACATCGGCATCTTGACCGCGAAGGAGGCGAAGAAGGCGAGCCACAGCCAGAGCTGCAGGCCGGGGTCGAGGCGCACCTGCTGGCTGATCAGGGTCGGGATGTCGGTGGTCTCGGCGGCGATGTAGATGGCCAGGATCGCCAGCAGCATCAGGATCGAGCCGGCCAGCGTGAACAGGAAGAACTTGAAGGCGGAGTAGACCCGGCGCGGGCCGCCCCAGATGCCGATGATCAGAAACATCGGGATCAGCACGCCCTCGAAGAACATGTAGAAGACGACGAAGTCGAGCGCGCAGAAGGTGCCGACCATCAGGGTCTCGAGCACCAGGAAGGCGATCATGTACTCCTTGACCCGGTGCTCCATCTTCCAGCTGGCGAGTACGCAGATCGGCGTCAGCAGCGTCGCGAGCAGGACGAAGGGCATGGAGATGCCGTCGACGCCCATGTGGTAGGAGACGCCGAAGCTCTGGATCCAGGTCGCCTTCTCGACGAACTGGAACTGCGCGGTGCCGGGCTGGAAGCCGAACCAGATGAACAGCGACAGCACGAAGGTGATCAGGCTCGTCCAGAGTGCGACGTAGCGCGCGTTGCGCGCCACGACCTGCTGCTCGCCGCGCACGGCCAGGATGAAGCCGGCGCCGACCAGCGGCAGGAAGGTGACCAGCGAGAGAAGCGGCCAGGAACTCATCGGTCGTCCCTCACAGGGTGCTGAAGAGATACCAGGTGACCAGCACCACAACGCCGATCAGCATGACGAAGGCGTAGTGGTAGACGTAGCCGGACTGCAGCAGGCTGGCGCGCCGCGCCAGGACGCGCGCCGTCGCGGCGATGCCGTCGGGCCCGAGGCCGTCGATCACCCTGCCGTCGCCCGTCGTCCAGAAGCCGCGGCCGAGCCGCAGCGCCGGCTGCACCAGCGTGCGGTCGTAGAGCTCGTCGAAGTACCACTTGTGGAAGCTGAAGAGGTAGAGCGGCCGGAACCGCTCGGCCATCCGCGGCGCCAGCTCCGGGCGGCGCAGGTACATCAGCCAGGCCAGGGCGATGCCGCCCAGGGTCACGACCATCGGCAGCGCCTTGACCCAGAAGGGCACGTGGTGCGCCTCCTCGATGATATCCTCAAGCGCCAGCAGCGAGCCGCCCCAGAAGGCCTCCCTGCCCTCGCCGACGAAGGGCCCGTAGAGCAGCGCGCCGGCCAGCACCGCGCCGGCGGCGAGCAGGAACAGCGGCCAGATCATCACCCGCGGCGCCTCGTGGGCCTGCTCGTAGGCGTGGTGGTCGGCGCGGGTTGGCCCGTGGAAGGTCAGGAACAGCAGGCGGAAGGAATAGAAGGCGGTCATGAAGGCGGCGGCGATGCCGAGCCAGAAGGCGTAGCCGCCGGCCGCGCTGTGCGCCGCGTAGGCGGCCTCGAGCACCATGTCCTTGGAGTAGAAGCCGGCGAAGCCGATGCCCAGGCCCGGGATGCCGAAGCCGACCAGGGCCAGGGTGCCGATCCACATCAGGGCGTAGGTGACCGGGATCTTGCGCCACAGGCCGCCCATCTTGCGCATGTCCTGCTCGTGGTGCAGGGCGTGAATCACGGCGCCGGCGCCGAGGAACAGCAGCGCCTTGAAGAAGGCGTGGGTCATCAGGTGGAACATGGCGGCGCCGTAGGCCGAGACGCCGGCGGCGAAGAACATGTAGCCGAGCTGCGAGCAGGTCGAGTAGGCGATGACCCGCTTGATGTCGGTCTGGGTCAGGCCGACGGTCGCGGCGAAGAAGGCGGTCGAGGCGCCGACGATGGTGACGACGGTCAGGGCGTCGGGCGCGTACTCGAAGACCGGCGACAGGCGGCAGACCATGAAGACGCCGGCGGTAACCATGGTCGCGGCGTGGATCAGGGCCGAGACCGGCGTCGGGCCCTCCATGGCGTCGGGCAGCCAGGTGTGCAGGCCGAGCTGCGCCGACTTGCCCATGGCGCCGAGGAACAGCAGCAGGCAGATCACGGTCAGGGCGTGCAGCTCGAAGCCGAACAGGCGCAGCACCGTCTCGGCCTCGCCGGGCGCGGCCCGGAAGATCGGATCGTAGTCGACCGCGCCGAACAGCAGGAACAGGCCGGCGATGCCGAGCGCGAAGCCGACGTCGCCGACGCGGTTGACCAGAAAGGCCTTGATCGCCGCGGCGTTGGCGCTCGGCTTCTCGTACCAGAAGCCGATCAGCAGGTAGGAGGCGAGGCCGACGCCCTCCCAGCCGAAGAACATCTGGACCAGGTTGTCGGAGCTGACCAGCATTAGCATGAAGAAGGTGAAGAGCGACAGGTAGGCCATGAAGCGCGGGATCGAGCGGTCCTCGGCCATGTAGCCGACCGAATAGACGTGGACGACCGCCGAGACGACGGTCACGACGCAGAACATGACCGCGGTCAGGGTGTCGACGCGCAGCGCCCAGTTCAGCTCGAAGGCGCCGGAATCGATCCAGGTGAAGAGCTGCGTCGTGCGCGCGTTGCCGCCCAGGGCCACGTCGAAGAAGACGACGACCGAGAGCAGCGCCGCCAGGCTCAGCAGGCCGGCGGTGACGACCTGGCAGCCGCGGTCGCCGAGCAGCTTGCCCAGGAAGCCGGCCAGGATCGCGCCGACCAGCGGCAGGAAGACGATCAGGACGTCCATCGCGGCGGCCTCAACCCTTCATCATGTTGACGTCTTCGACCGCGATCGATCCGCGGTTGCGGAAGAAGACCACCAGGATGGCGAGTCCGATCGCCGCCTCGGCGGCCGCCACGGTCAGGATGAACATGGCGAAGACCTGGCCGACCAGGTCGTTCAGGTGCACCGAGAAGGCGACCAGGTTGATGTTGACGGCGAGCAGCATCAGCTCGATCGACATCAGGATGATGATGACGTTCTTCCGGTTCAGGAAGATGCCGAAGATGCCGAGCGTGAAGAGGATCGCGGCGACGGTCAGGTAGTGGGACAGGCCGATCTCGAGCATCACACGCCGCTCCCGCTGGTCACGTCCTTGACCTCGATGGCCTGGTCGCGGCGCCGGGCGACCTGGCCGGAGATCGACTGGCGGCGCACGCCCTCGCGCTGGCGCAGGGTCAGCACGATGGCGCCGATCATCGCGACCAGCAGGATCAGGCCGGCGATCTGGAACAGGTAGACGTACTGGTCGTAGAGCACGCGGCCGAGCGCCTCGGTGTTGGTGACCTGCTCGGGCGGCGGGATCGGCAGGCGCGCGGCGGCGCCGGCCTCCGGCGAGATCGCCCAGGCGCCGACCACCATGCCCAGCTCGACCAGCAGGATCAGGCCGACCAGGGCGCCGACCGGCAGGTACTGCAGGAAGCCCTGGCGCAGCTGCGCCACGTCGACGTCGAGCATCATGACCACGAAGAGGAACAGCACCGCGACCGCGCCGACGTAGACGACGACCAGGATCATCGCCAGGAACTCGGCGCCGAGCAGCACGAAGAGGCCGGCCGCGTTGAAGAAGGCCAGAATCAGGAACAGCACCGAGTGCACGGGATTGCGCGACGCGATGACCATCACGCCGGAGGCCACCACGATGGCGGCGAACAGGTAGAAGACGAGCGCCTGGACGATCATTCTGCGCCCTCCTTACGCGCTGTGGCTCGGTATTGCAAAACCCGCTCCCCTCTTCGCCGGCCGGCCGCGCCGGCGCCTGCCTGCCGCCGCTCAGCGGTAGGGCGCATCCGCCTCGATCGCCTGCGCCAGCTCGTATTCCCAGCGGTCGCCGTTCGCCAGAAGCTTGTTCTTGTTGTAGAAAAGCTCCTCGCGCGTCTCCGCGGCGAACTCGAAGTTCGAGCCCTCGACGATGGCGTCGACCGGGCAGGCTTCCTGGCAGAAGCCGCAGTAGATGCACTTGGTCATGTCGATGTCGTAGCGCGTCGTGCGCCGGCTGCCGTCGGCGCGCGGCTCGGCCTCGATGGTGATCGCCAGCGCCGGGCAGATCGCCTCGCAGAGCTTGCAGGCGATGCAGCGCTCCTCGCCGTTCGGATAGCGCCGGAGGGCGTGCTCGCCGCGGAAGCGCGGGCTGATCGCCCCCTTCTCGTAGGGATAGTTCAGCGTGACCTTCGGCTTGAAGAAGTAGCGCAGGGTCAGCCACATGCCCGAGAGCAGCTCGGTCAGCAGCAGCGCCTTCGCCGTGCGTTCGACGAACGCCATCGTGAGCCTACCTTTCGCTCGCTGGTGCGGCCGCGCCCGTCATTCGGGCAGCCAGCCGAAGGTGATCAGTGCGCCCGCCGTCAGCACCACCCAGAGCAGCGAGAACGGCAGGAAGACCTTCCAGCCGAGGCGCATCAGCTGGTCGTAGCGGTAGCGCGGGAAGGTCGCGCGCACCCACAGGAAGAGGAACAGGATCAGCGCGACCTTGCCGAAGAACCAGATCGGGCCCGGAATCCAGTTCAGCGGGGCGATGTCGAGCGGCGGCAGCCAGCCCCCCATGAACAGGATGACGGTCATCCCCGCCATCAGGATCATGTTGGCGTACTCGCCGAGGAAGAACAGCGCGAAGGTCATCGCCGAGTACTCGACGAAGTAGCCGGCGACCAGCTCCGACTCGCCTTCCGGCAGGTCGAAGGGCGCGCGGTTGGTCTCGGCCAGGGTCGAGACGAAGAAGATCACGAACATCGGCAGCAGCGGGATGCAGAACCACACGGTCTGCTGCGCCATCACGATGTCGGTCAGGTTCAGCGAGCCGACGCAGAGCAGCACGGTGATGATCACGAAGCCCATGGAGACCTCGTAGGAGACCATCTGCGCCGCCGAGCGCAGCGCGCCCAGGAAGGGGTACTTCGAGTTCGAGGCCCAGCCGGCCATGATCACGCCGTAGACGCCGAGCGAGGAGATCGCGAAGAGGAACAGGATGCCGACGTTGATGTCGGCCAGCACCCAGCCCGCCCCGACCGGGATCACCGCCCAGGCGACCATCGCCAGGCTGAAGGTCAGGATCGGCGCCAGGACGAAGACGACCCGGTTGGCGCCGGCCGGCAGGATGGTCTCCTTGAACAGCAGCTTGACGCCGTCGGCCATCGGCTGCAGCAGGCCCAGCGGCCCGACCACGTTGGGGCCCTTGCGCAGCTGCATCGCCGCGATGACCTTGCGCTCGGCATAGGTCAGGTAGGCGACGGCCAGCAGCAGCGGCACCAGGATCGCGAGGATCTGCGCCACGATGATGGCCGTCGGCCAGAGGTAGCCTTCCCAGAACACGTTCACGTTCGCCCGCTCCCCTGCCCGCTCAGCCTTCGGTGCCCGTGGCCGCCCGCTTGGGCAGCACGAAGGCCTCGGTGCACTTCGCCATGGTCGACGAGGCGCGGCTGATCGGGTCGGTCATGTAGAAGTTCGCGATCGGCAGCGTGAAGGGCGCCGCCGTCAGCGCCGACTCGGCGCGCTCGCTGCGCGTCGCGGTCAGCGCCTCCCAGGGCGCCGGCTCGACGCGGTCGAGAACGGCGAAGCTCGGCGCGACCTCGATCAGGCGCCGCCGCAGGTCGCCGAGGTTGTCGTAGGGCAGGCGCGTGCCGACCCGCTCCGAGAGCGCGCGCAGGATGGTCCAGTCCTCGCGCGCCTCGCCCGGCGGGAAGACCGCGAGGCGGCCGAGCTGGACCCGACCCTCGGTGTTGACGTAGGTCGCGTTCTTCTCGGTGTAAGCGGCACCCGGCAGGATCACGTCGGCGCGATGCGCTCCGGCGTCGCCGTGGTGGCCCTGGTAGACGACGAAGGCCTGGCCGAGACGCTTCATGTCGAGCTCGTCGGCGCCGAGCAGCCAGAGGAAGTCGAGCTCGCCGGCGCTCGCCGCCGCGAGGATGCCCGCGGTGTCGAGGCCGCCCTCGCCCGGCAGGAAGCCGAGGTCGAGGCCGCCGACGCGGCTCGCCGCGCGCTGCAGCAGGTTAAAGCCGTTCCAGCCCTCGGCCGCCGACTCGCCAGTCAGGCCGAAGCGCTCCGCGATCTGCAGGCAGAGGGCGTGGACCGCTGCGCCGTCGGGCCGGGCGACCGCGCCGGAGCCGAGGATCAGCATCGGGTGGCTGGCCTTGTCCAGGACCTCGGCGAAGGCGCCGCGGCCGGCCGCCAGCTCCTCGAGCGCCGCCGTGTCGTTGCCCAGGTGCCGGGTCTCGAAGGTCAGGTCGACCGGCTCGCCGATGACCGCGACCGGCAGGCCGCTGGCCAGGAAGCGCTTGCGCAGGCGGGCGTTGACCATGGCCGCCTCGTGGCGCGGGTCGGCGCCGACGATCAGCACGGCGTCGGCCCGCTCGATGCCGGCGATGGTGGTGTTGAACAGGTAGGTGAAGCGCGGCCCCTGCCCGACCCGGGCGCCGTCCTGCCGGCAGTCCAGGTTGGTCGTGCCGAGGCCGGTCATGAAGTCCTTCAGCGCCAGCAGCGATTCGGCGTCGCAGAGGTCGCCGGCGATGGCCGCCATGCGCTGCGGCGGCGTCGCCTCCAGGCGGGTCGCGATCGCCTCGAAGGCCTCGTCCCAGCGCGCCGGCCGCAGCTTGCCGTCGAGCCCGCGCAGGTAGGGCTGGTCGAGACGCTGGCGCGCCAGGCCGTCGCAGGCGTGGCGCGTCTTGTCGTTGATCCACTCCTCGTTGACGTCCTCGTGGATGCGCGGCAGCACGCGCATCACCTGGCGGCCGCGGGCGTCGACGCGGATGTTCGAGCCGACGGCGTCGAGCACGTCGACGCTCGGCGTCTTGCGCAGCTCCCAGGGCCTGGCGGCGAAGGCGTAGGGCGCGCTGGTCAGGGCGCCGACCGGGCAGATGTCGACGAGGTTGCCCGACAGCTCGGAATCGATCGCCCGCTCCAGCGTCGAGATCTCGGCGTTCTCGCCCCGATTGAGCAGGCCGATGTCCTCGACGCCGGCGATCTCTGTGGCGAAGCGCACGCAGCGGGTGCACTGGATGCAGCGGGTCATGATCGTCTTGATCAGCGGGCCCATGTACTTCTCGCGGACCGCGCGCTTGTTCTCCAGGAAGCGGCTGCGGTCGTAGCCGTAGGCCATGGCCTGGTCCTGCAGGTCGCACTCGCCGCCCTGGTCGCAGATCGGGCAGTCGAGCGGATGGTTGATCAGCAGGAACTCCATGACGCCGTTGCGCGCCTTCTTGACCTTCTCGCTGTCGGTGTTGATGACCATGCCGTCGGCGGCCGGCATGGCGCAGGAGGCGATCGGCTTCGGCGCGCGCTCCATCTCGACCAGGCACATGCGGCAGTTGCCGGCGATGGTCAGGCGGTCGTGGTAGCAGAAGCGGGGAATCTCCGCGCCCGCCAGCTCGCAGGCCTGCAGCACCGTGATCCCGTTGGGGACCTCGATCTCGCGGCCGTTGATGGTCAGCTTCGGCATGGCCTACCCATTTCCTGCTGCGCTCTGGAGCCCGGGGCCGCGCTCATTCGGCCGCGACCGGGGCGGCGGCGACGGTGGCCGGCGCCTGCTTGCGATACTCGAGGATGCGGCGCTCCATCTCCGGGCGGAAGTGCCGGATCAGGCCCTGGATCGGCCAGGCGGCGGCGTCGCCGAGGGCGCAGATCGTGTGGCCCTCGACCTGATAGGACACGTCGAGCAGCATGTCGATCTCCTCGACCGAGGCCCTGCCCTGCACCATCCGGGTCATCACCCGGTACATCCAGCCGGTGCCCTCGCGGCAGGGCGTGCACTGGCCGCAGGACTCGTGCATGTAGAAGTGGCTGAACCGGCAGATCGCCTCGACGATGTCGGCCGAGCGGTCGATGACGATGACCGCCGCCGTGCCCAGGCCCGACTTGACCTCGCGCAGCGAGTCGAAGTCCATCAGCACCTCGGAGCAGACGTCGCGCGGCAGGCAGGGCACCGAGGAGCCGCCGGGAATCACCGCCTGCAGGTTGTCCCAGCCGCCGCGCCCGCCCCCGGCGTGCTTGTCGATCAGCTCGCGCAGCGGGATGCCCATCTCCTCCTCGACGTTGCAGGGCCGGTTCACGTGGCCCGACAGCGAGAAGATCTTGGTGCCGGTGTTCTTCGGCCGCCCCAGGGCCTTCCACCAGTCGGCGCCGCGCCTGAGGATGGTCGGGGCGACCGCAATGGTCTCGACGTTGGTCACCGTCGTCGGGCAACCCCAGACGCCGACGCCGGCCGGGAACGGCGGCTTCAGGCGCGGCTGGCCCTTCTTGCCCTCCAGCGACTCCATCAGGGCGGTCTCCTCGCCGCAGATGTAGGCGCCGGCGCCGCGGCTGACGTGGATGTCGAAGGCCCAGCCCGAGCCGCAGGCGTCGCTGCCGAGCAGCCCGGCCTCGCGGGCCTGGAGGATCGCCGCCTCGAGCCGCTGCAGCGGCTCCCAGTATTCGCCGCGGATGTAGATGTAGGCGGTGTGCGCGCCCATCGCGAAGCCGGCGAGCAGGCAGCCCTCGAGCAGCAGGTGCGGGTCGTTGCGCAGGATCTCGCGGTCCTTGCAGGAACCCGGCTCCGACTCGTCGGCGTTGACGACCAGGAAGTGCGGCCGCGCCGGGTCGGGCTCCTTGGGCATGAAGGACCACTTGAGACCGGCCGGGAAGCCGGCGCCGCCGCGCCCGCGCAGCTCGGAGTCCTTGACGATCTCGACGATCTTCTCGCGCCCGAGCGCCAGCAGGTCCTTGGTGTTGTCCCAGACGCCGCGCTGCCGCGCGCCCTCCAGGCCCCAGTCCCGCTGGCCCCAGAGGTTGAGGAAGACGCGGTCCTTATCCTGCAGCATCGGCGGCTCCCCCGGGTGCGGTGCCCTTGGCGAAGGTGTCCTTCAGGCTGGTCGGCCCGTCGGCGTTGAGCGAGCCGAGCCGGCCGTTCTGCGGGCCCGGCGTCGGCCGCTCGCCGCCGCGCAGCGCCTCGATCACCTGCCGCGCGCTCTCCGGCGTCAGGTCCTCGTAGTAGTCGGCGTCGTTGACCTGGAACATCGGCGCGTTGCAGCAGGCGCCGAGGCACTCGACCTCGACCACGGTGAAGAGCCCGTCCTCGCTGGTGCCGCCGAGCCGGGCGACGCCGGCCGTCTCGAGGCAGGCCCGGCTGATCTCGTCGGAGCCGCGCAGCCAGCAGCTCGTCGTGCGGCAGACCTGGATGACGTGGCGGCCGACCGGCCGGGTGTAGAGCATCGTGTAGAAGCTGACGACCTCGTGGACGCGGATCGGCGCCATGCCGAGGTACTGCGCCACGTACTCGATCGCCTCCTCGCTCAAGTGCCCGCCGTTCTGCGCCTGCGCCAGATAGAGCAGCCAGATCACCGCGCTCGCCTGCTTGCCCTCGGGGTAGCGGGCGATGTAGGCGCGGGCCTTCTCGTCGTTCTCGGGCGTGAAGGCGAAGTCGCCGGCCTGCGGCGCCAGGTAGGTGGTGACCTTCATCGGTCGATCTCTCCGAAGACGACGTCCATCGAACCCAGGATCGCCACGGAGTCGGCCAGCATGTGGCCCTTGCAGCAGAAGTCCATGGCCGACAGGTGCGGGAAGCCCGGCGCCCGGATGCGGCAGCGGTAGGGCTTGTTGGAGCCGTCCGAGACCAGAAACACGCCGAACTCGCCCTTCGGCGCCTCGACCGCGCCGTAGGCCTCTCCGACCGGCACGTGGTAGCCCTCGGTGTAGAGCTTGAAGTGGTGGATCAGCGCCTCCATCGAGCGCTTCATCTCGGCGCGGCGCGGCGGCGTGACCTTGTGGTTGGGCACCATCACCGGGCCCTCGGGCATCTGGTCCAGGCACTGCAGGCAGATCGCGACCGACTGGCGCATCTCCTCCATGCGGATCAGGTAGCGATCGAAGCAGTCGCCGTTCTTGCCGATCGGAACCTTGAACTCCATGCGGTCGTAGACCTCGTAGGGCTGCGACTTGCGCAGGTCCCAGGCGAAGCCGCTGCCGCGCAGCATCGGGCCGGAGAAGCCCCAGTCGAGCGCGTCTTCGGGCGCGACCACGCCGATGTCGACCGTGCGCTGCCGGAAGATCCGGTTGCCGTCCAGCAGCGACTCGAAGTCGTCGATCAGCTTCGGGAAGTCCTCGCAGAAGCGCCGGATGTCCTCGGCCAGGCCGGCCGGCAGGTCCTGGTGCACGCCGCCCGGCCGGAAGTAGGCCGCGTGCAGGCGCGCGCCCGAGACCCGCTCGTAGAACTCCATGATCTTCTCGCGCGCCTCGAAGCCCCAGAGCAGCGGGGTCATGGCGCCGACGTCGAGGGCGAAGGTCGTGATGTTCAGCAGGTGGTTGGCGATCCGGGTCAGCTCCGAATAGAGCACGCGGATGTACTGGGCGCGCAGCGGCACCTCGAGCCCGAGCAGGCGCTCGGTCGCCAGCGCGAAGGCGTGCTCCTGGTTCATCGGCGCGACATAGTCGAGCCGGTCGAAGTAGGGCACGGCCTGCAGGTAGGTCTTGTACTCGATCAGCTTCTCGGTGCCGCGGTGCAGCAGGCCGATGTGCGGGTCGGCGCGC